>BNWK01000299.1 GCA_025998775.1 Alphaproteobacteria bacterium
ATCCGATTACTTGGTGGTTAGAATTTTTCAAGAATCCACACTCGGAAGTTGTAAAAAAAATAGGTGAATTTGAACCAGTAATAAAGGAGGCTGTGCAAATGTTTGATATTGTGTTGTCAGATCCTGAGGCGCAGGAGTGGATACGAATGAGAGAAAAAGGTGAACACGATTTCTACTCTGCTATGGAGACTGCCGAGGAAAGAGGCAAAATGGAAGGCAAAATGGAAGAAAAAAGGGAAATGGCTCGTAGCGCAGTTGCAATGAACTTGCCGTTGGAGCAGGTATCGCAATTGACTGGCCTTTCCCCTTCTGAGATTCAATCATTGAGCTAGCATTGATCGGCTACTTAACAAACATCGCCTCCTGATCTTTCCACAGTATCGGGAATTTCTTGTTCGTGATATCTTGAACCGACAGATGGTTTGGAGCGTAGCCGTCCATAATGAGCCTTTTGATTTTTGGACTGAGTCTATTCATGGACATTATTGAGCGCACATATCTCGGAGAAATTTTGTTTGCTTCGCAGAATTCCTTGAGTGTTGCTTCAGGACATTTTTCCAGCTGGCTTTCGAGCCATTTGGCTTTTGTCAGCAATCTTGAAAATTGCGTGTTGACGTGTTGATCGCCAGGCTTTCTGACGATGGCTCGACGACCTTTACGAATGCTTACTTTTATCGGGATAAAAACTTCTTGGTTCATTTCAAGCCATCATCACTTTAATCTACGCCGCCAGCTCTATCAGAAATCCATCAAAGTTCTCAAGATTCAGGTTGATTTTAATCCCATCGTCTCTAACTTCTATGCTTTTTATCAGCATCTGTAGAATCTTTCGTTTTTCTGGCAGATATAAATAATTCCATGATTCGTTTAGATTTTTTAGAGCATTTAGAAAATCTACTTTTTCCACATCATTTTGCTTTTCGGCAAGCTCGTTAATCTTCATAACAATTTCCGGCGATTTTACGATGCGCAAGACTTCTTCTATAACATTGCGTTCCAGGGGCTCTGCAGGAACGCTTTTGTAAAGCGCTTTGCAAGTTTTGTATTTTGTGTGCTTGTAGCAGGTGTAATAGTAATATACAACCTTGCCATTTTTCTTAGAAGATGAGGCTCTCATCAGACAATTGCAAGATGCGCACCTGACTAATCCAGACAACAGAGCCTGACTGAAATGTGCGTGAGCTTCTTTTTTGCCATTCGCATGATGAGCAAATATTTCTTGAATTTTTGTCCAGATCTCTTCATCAATTATGGCTTCATGCTCGCCAGGATAGACCTTATCTTTGTGAGTCACACAACCTTTGTAATATGGATTTTTCAAAATTCGCTGTACCGCTTTTGGTTCAAACATCTGCCCTCCAACAGTTTCTTCGGTTTTCAGCTTTTTGATTTTCGTTCTGTAGCCCAATTGATTCAGTAGAAGAGACACTTTGCAATAGGATTCGCTTATCAAAAACTGTTCATATATGAACTTTACAATCTTCGCTTCTTTTTCGTTGATGATAAGCTTGCGATCCTTCACTTCGTATCCAAGAGGCACGCAGCCTCCCATCCATATGCCTTTTTTGAGAGAAGACGCAAATTTATCACGGATACGTTCCCCCGTAAGTTCGCGTTCGTATTGGGCAAAGCTGAGCAGCATGTTGAGCATGAGCTTTCCGGAAGATGTTGATGTGTTAAACGACTGTGTTACAGACACAAAACTAACGTTATATTTA
>BNWK01000300.1 GCA_025998775.1 Alphaproteobacteria bacterium
TTTTTTTGGATTGACAAAAGGTTTTCCCCCTTTTTCCCCCCCCCTTTTTTTTTTTTTTTTCTGTTTTACTGTTTATTGAACTGTATTTCTTTTCTTCTCCTTCATTTCTTTTGCTTTCCTTTTCATGTGCTTCCTTAGTCCTTTTGACTGCACATTCTGGACATGTTCCCCATGGTCTTCCAAGTACTTTCCTCAAGATAACTCCTCCATTTCACTGACTAACATCATCATCTTCCTGCTTCCCAGAGGTTCTGCGCCCCACTCTCTTTCCATTATGCAAACACTCCCTTAATGGATCCCTCTTTCTTCTTTTCTATCTTTAATTCCCTTTGGAGATTTCTTCACAACTGTGTGCCAACAGTTTCAACACCTTTCCTGAGTTACTCTCCCTCTCTCTTCCCATCTCTCTCCCTTTCTCCTTTGTCCCATTGCCCTTCCAGACTTCTTCACTACCGTCTTCCAGGAGCTGCTGCGCCCCTCCCTCGGCCTCTTCATAGAACCGCCCAGCAACCCTGGCCACTGGCGCACCATAAACCCCCACTCCGAGGCTGTAGACCCCTACAACCACCTCCACTACTTCGTGTTCTTCGGCCAGGTACTCTCTGCTCCATATCATCTTTCCACTGTCTCTGTTGTCTCTCTTTTTTATCTGTTTATTTATCTGTGCAACTCTCTCTGTGTGTGTGTGCCGTGCTTTTGGACCAGGTATTCTGCTTGATCCCTCTTTTCAAACTCTTCTTTACATATGCGTCTGTCCCTTCATCTGCATGCCTGTGCCTGTCTCGACGACGGCTCTGTCTCCATCCTCCCAGCTGCTTGCCGCGGCGCTCATCCACGACCAGCCTGTGCCAGGAAGCCTCACACCCTTCTTTTTCAAGGATCTGGTGAGGGGGAAGGTGTGTGGGGGCGAAAGTGTGTGTGAGCGTGTGTGTATCAAGTAGTGCTGAGATTTAGCAGTAATGCTAATTGTGGAATCACTGACGCCTTTACGTCCCACACACTCTCTCCTGCTCTGATCCATCTCTTTCTCTGCATGCCTTCTGCCTTCGCAGCTGTCACTCGACGACCTGCAGATGTACGATGCCGAGCTGCACCGCACCATGTCGTTGATGGCCGACACTGCCACGGACGCCGAGTTTCCGCAGTACCAGTACTTCTGCGTAAACCGTATGAACCCAGTTACCGAGGAAGTCGAGGAGTACGAACTTGTCAAAGGTGGGGCAGAGATCCCCGTGACACGTGCCAACTGTCATGAGTACATTGCACTGTGTGTGGGGTTTGTTTATGTTGTTGCATTATGCTTGTCTCATTGAGGTGTTGGGGTGTATGTGATTGTTTGCTTGGAGTTTGGATGTGATGTAGTGCATGAGAGACTGAGTTTGGATGTGATACAGTGGATGGAAGACGTGTGGCTGTCTGGGTTGTTTGATGTTTGTTTGGGTGTATGTTTCTTGTATTTCTTGTTTCTTGTTTGTTGACGGGAGTTTTCTTATCTCTGACTTTTCCTTTAAAATAACATCTACTTCTGCTTTCCTTGTTTTTCCAGCTTTTATCTAAAGTACAAAACACGCTGCCAGATGAACTGCATCAGGCTCGGGTTCAACTCCGTCCTGCCTCTCAGTTTTCTGAAGGGGTTCACTGGTGCAGGTTTGGATTGGATGCTGTGCAAGGCAGACACACAGATAATGATACAGAGTGTGGCTCTTTTTTTTTTTT
>BNWK01000301.1 GCA_025998775.1 Alphaproteobacteria bacterium
TCCCAAAAGAGCTCCAAGCGACGGACCGCCTGGTCTTAAAACAATTTGGATCGGGTTATCTAACCTGCATCTGCTCCTTTCTTATAGGGAAATCTTATGTGTATAATCTTTGGTGGGTCAAGTTTAGAGCTGAGCCAACCGACAGGTGAGTACAAACTCGACAAATGAAACCCTACTACTTTGGCATTTGTTTTTTTGTCTCCTCCATTGGAGCCTGCTTCGTCGCAGTTTTCGTGTGCAGCGTCACGTCGTGTTGCTTGCCATTCTCCTCGTCGTAGCATTTCAGTTTTGTGATGGTTTTCAATATCTCTTTTGCAGTGTTCGCAAACATAAACAGCTTGTCCATTAAAAAAATTATTGGGTCCAGCGTCACGCTGGTATTTTATGTTCTCCCATTTTAAGACCTGAAAAAAATCGCAATGCGGACACGGGACAAAATAGTAGCGTTGATCCGTTTCCTTAAATTCTCTTTCGATGCGGCTAAGCCCTTGAATTGTTGGAGTAGATACGATGAAGATTTTTTTACGAGCAAATGTCGATGTTCGTTGAATAGCCAACGTTAGCGGATCGCCTTCAGAATCAGCGTCCGGCGGATACGCATCAACTTCGTCCAAAAATAAATAGCGCACTGGCATTGATCTAAGTCCGACGGCAGAATTGGCTCCAGTCACCACGACAATGCCGCCAGCAAATTCCTTGCTTTGGACTGTGTTTCCGGAATCGCGCGAACGTGGATCTTTTACTTTGTCGCGCAAACACGGAGAATCTTCAAGTAACGGAGCAAGACGGCCTTTGCTCCAGCGTTTTCCCATTTCAGCCGTAGGTTGAACAACGAGCATTGGCCCTGGAGCCTGATCAATGATGTATCCGATCCAATTATTGCCTGCCTCAGTTCCACCAACCTGCGCACCTTTCATGAAAACAACCTTTTCAATTGGAGACGATGGCGACAATGCGTCCATTATTTCTTTTAAATATGGAGTTCGATCTGTGCGAAATTTTCCCTGCTCCGACGATGCCGTTTGCGACAAAATACGGTTTTCATCTGCCCAATCAGAAACTTTCAAAATGGAATCAGGTTGCAATCCTGCGTTGTATGACGATAGATCAACCATTTTGGTCATCCCTACTTAATTCCGTTAGAACATCGCGTAGTTCGCGCATCAAAATGCCGTGAATTTCCGATGCGTCAGACTTATTTATCAGCAGAGGCGCAACGCGATCCGGAATATTCAGAATGCCATCGCGAATGATACGCCCCTTCGCAAACATTGCGCTTTTCACTTCATCGGCCGGAATTAGCTTGCCCAAAGCCGTTTGCACGCGGATTTCAAGAAATTTGCAACGTTCTTTTTCGGTTTCTAGCTTTGCCTTCACATATTCGGCCTTAAGACACTCCAATTCTCCATCGTTACCGACTTCATCCTCGGAAACATCATCAAGATCTAAGTCCAAAGCACATTGCCGCTCTGAATTGTCCACTTTCTTACACATCTACCACCATTTTCGAAAAATTTCTGACGCTAGTGAAATAGCGCGGCTCGCTGACCCGCACGTTTCAAACGTCAGGAAGTACCTATGCTGTTTTCGGCGATATTCAACAATCGCAATCGACAGCATCACATACATATATATTTGAGTTTTAAAGGCTTTTCGTTCGCAAGCTTTTTAAAAATTTTATGTTTTATGTATTCATCTCACCATCAGATACG
>BNWK01000302.1 GCA_025998775.1 Alphaproteobacteria bacterium
TCTCTATATATCTATATGCTGCTGTCTCTTGATGTGCTCCTTTCCACTGAAATGCCTCTCTCCCCGTCACTGCCTCTCTTCTTGTTATTGCTTCCCTCCCCCTCACTATATCTCTCACTGTCATTCCACCGATCTGAACCTCCACTTCTTCCCACTATTCCCATCCTTTTTTCTCCTCCCATAAAAATTCTGACAATACCCTCCTGTTCGTATGCTTACCCTCTTCCCACGTTCTCTTCTTCCTCCTTCCTTTTCTCCTAATATCATCACTGAACAATTGAGCACAAACATACAAACAAGCATACACAAAAGCATACTCACAATTATACACACAAAAATATGCACAAACATACACGCACGCAAACACACAAGCATACGCACAAGCATATACACAAGTATGCACATAATCATACACACACAAACATTCGTACGCCCAAACGCACAAGCACTCTTACACACAAACATACACACAAACATACACATAAATATACACACAACCATACATATAAACATTCACACAACCATTCACACAAGTAATCACACAAAGCATACAAACAAACATACTAACAAGTTTTTATAAATGCACCCACATACATACACACACACACATTCGTAAGTGCAAACTACGCATATGCAGAAATACAACAAACACAAACACAAAAATACACATAAGTATACACACAAACATACCCACAAGCATACACAAGTAGTATAGGTAAAGGGAGGTTTTGCACTGACTTCAAAAATCGACCCCTCTTTGCCATTTTACATTTTAAGAACACCAATCACGACCTCTATTTCACCCGAAAAACCTTGCACTGACTTCGAGAATCGACACGTCTTTGCCATTTTAGCACCCTAAATCGTCAATCTAAAGGATTATTTTGCGCCGCTCGAAAAATGATAAATTTTTGTGCTCAAATCAAAGCCTTTAACGCGACTAGGTCTGCTGCAGTTAGACTTACGCCTCCAATACTTATATTTCCATAAACAACTAGATTCGTAGTATTTGTTCCCGATCTTCTAATTCTTACTTCACCGAGAACTTCTAGCGCACCATCACGTGTACTATTACCGACTGTTATTTTACCGTTTACTGTGATCTTTCCATCAAGATTACGTATGTTTCCCACATTAATCATATCATGGGTCACAGTTATTTTTTGACGAGTGGTGTCCTCATTTCTGACATTACGGTCAGCATGCATTACTGCCTTTTCCGTTGACACATCATTAATTGTCTCTCTCTTTAGTTTGAAACGAGTTTGCACTCCATCTGCGTACGCACGTCTGAGGACGGATGTAACTGTGCTATTGCACTGTATCTCACCTCCCCGGGTAGAAGCTTCCGTGAAACTATCTTGTTCAACTTCCCTGAATACGTTTCCGGCAATGAGGGTTTCTGCCCCAAATATACCATCTAGTCCTACACTGTCTGGTTGAGTCTCACTGCCAACCGTAATGCTACCAGTTATTTTGATATTTTGTGTTGAACCTCCCATGACAACTAGGTTGTCTTCGGTATTGGTATTCCGCTTCCAATTGCAATACTGTTATTACCATCAACAGTGTTACAAGTTCCTAAGCTAATACTATCCTCACCTGTGGCAGTACTACCTTCACCCAAACATATGCTATTAGGTCCTTCACCAAGATGAGTACTATCAGCAATTATTTTATCAAGTGCCTGTGCAACAGATATTGGTTCTACT
>BNWK01000303.1 GCA_025998775.1 Alphaproteobacteria bacterium
CTAACAATGGCGAAGACGAACAGCTTGCGTTATAAAGGAGTCTCTATAAAAAAACTAAGAAAAATGGCTGGCTGGAATGACTCAGTACTTGCTGATGTTCTTGCGCAAATTTTTTCATGAGGCCGCCATGATATATGTGTAAACGCAATTTGATAATGTCCGGTCGTGCAATTTAGAAATGTCCGGTTTTAAGTACTCAGAGAATCCCATAAATTCGATGAAGTTATGTCATTTGTTGAGGAAAAACCATGCAAATATTTAAGGAAGATGAAATGGATAGGATTTATGTATTGCGCCAAGTAAAAGGGCGCAAATTGACGCAATAGGAGGCAGGGCGCCAGCTTGGACTGAGTGAGCGACAAATCAGGCGATTATTAGAGCGCATGTCTGAAGATATCTCTGAAATTAGAAGCCGTAAACGCGGAGGAAACAGAGCGTTCAAGGAGGAATTCAAGCAACGCTAGGTTACATGCGATGTGTTTATGAACACGTGCAAAAGTATGGAATTCCAGTGAGTTACTACAGCGATCGGCACAGTATTTTTAAAACAAGCAGAAATGATACGACAACACAGTTTGCAGATACGCAATTTAATAGAGCTTTAAAAAATCTTGGAATTGAACTTATTTGCGCTCATTCTCCACAAGCAAAAGGACGTGTTGAGAGAGCCAATAAAACGCTGCAAGACAGGCTTGTGAAAGAAATGCGTCTGCGTAAAATTTCTTCGATTGAGGAAGCAAACCGTTATCTTCCAGAGTTTATCAAGCAACACAATGAGAAATTCGCTGTAGCTGCACAGAGCCCGCAAACAGCTCACAAGCCATTGTTTTATAAGCCTGAGGCATTGAGACATATCTTAAGCGTTCAAACCAACAGAAAATTGAGCAAAAATCTTGAATTTTCTCACAATCGCGCATTGTATCAAATCGTTGGCCAAGGACACGGATACCGTTTACGTCACGCAACTGTTACGGTTTGCGAGCACATGAACGGAGTGCGATCCGAGCCTCAAATATGAGGCAGAACTGTGGTTTTGTAGCGGTTAAATCCCGCTCCCCCAGGCATCGTGGTGAAAGTGTGTTCCACACTGAGAAAGCTTGGCGATGTTCTTAGTGCAAGCATGGAACAAAAGGAGGTAATGCCTAACTCAGTGGCAAATCCCTTCGAACAGAGTTGGATATGGTTACGTGAGGAATCTGTGTTTGAACTGTCGTAAACCCAAATTCCCGTGGATTAACTACCACAAAGATTTAACTTAGAATAAATTTTTTTAATTTGCTTGCTAGGCTCGAGAGGGATCACGTCATCATCACCGAAAACCTCACAAAATTGGTTGTGTCCGGCGGATAATGCGTCTTGCAACGAACATAATCCTCTGAGATTGAGCTGAAATTCGACCGACAGCAGTAAGGCTAAATAGCTCAAAAAAGCGTATCCTCTCAGAGTTTCAACAGAATGTACACGCAATGGTAGTAAATTTAGTGACGATTTCGCAAAACCAAAAGTATTTTCCGCAACCTGGCGTGTATAATAAAGCGGCAATAGCTCATCAATTCCAATTTCTTTATCAGAAACTAACACAAATTGAGACTTCTAATTAATTAGTTGGTGGAGCCAACCAAAAGTAGTATCATGTTTCATATTTCGTTGTGGAGGTAGAAATGGAATGTTGTAAACACTGCGGTTCTAAGAATTTGATAAAGTACGGAAA
>BNWK01000304.1 GCA_025998775.1 Alphaproteobacteria bacterium
CAAACACCAGGAACAGTAGTTTTATATGATGATGCTATAAACATATTCAAACAAACGAAGTACAAACCACTGCTCGATTTACTTCATCAGAACCGACAGCCTAGAATAACATATTTCTTATGCATGCAAGACGGCTTTGCATTACCTCCTCAAGTAAAGCGTAACCTTGATACGTGTATCATTTTCGGTGGATTCAACGATTCACAAATGCTGAGTATATTGCTGAGACAATTGAACAGTAGTGCTGTTGATAATCAAGAAGTGCTGAAGATCTATAAAAGCCTGAGTAGCAGAGAAGGAATACTTTTTGACTATTTACCTGATGGAACAGTTATGAGAGTTGTTGATGAATAACTTTGAATTTTTATTTTTAGTGAAATGCTACAATCAGACACATCAGTAAGAGATTGCAACAGGTTGGAATGATACATTGGCGAAGCATTTTCCTGAGATAGTTCAAAGACTGAGATCGTAAGTATAAGTCTCTATTTTTGCTATAAATATGCCTGGACAGTTTCATAAAAACGATTTGATAATCAGAAGCTTAAGACGTAAATACTCACCTTATGACGATGAGTTAGTTCTGAAGAAACCAAAAATAATATATAACGATTCAACTTTAGGATTGTCACCAAAATCCATCGCATCGCTTCACTCAAATAAAGTATCAGATGATTCACAAAATATTTATGGAAATGCGCGAGAGAAATCAAGTACAATAGACAATATAAACACTGGTCTCAGTGCGGCTAATGCAGTTGTATCACATGCATCAGATGCAGTTGACGTAGCAAAAACTTTTGGTATTGGTGTTCCTGAAACCGTCTCAAAGGTGGCGTCTACTGCAAGCGAGTTCGGAAGCGCTGCAGGACCTATGCTAAGTGGTGTAGGAGCAGTAACTTCTGGTGTCAGTTTAGGATTTGACATCGCAAATGCAAAGAAGGCTGGAAAAGTTACCTTCGATAATGCAATGAACATAGCTGATGACGCAACAGGTGTAGTGAGTGGAATCGCTGGCATGTTTCCTGGTGTCGGAACTGCTGTAGGAGTAGGATTGACTGTCGGTGAGAAACTCGTCACAGGTGGATTTAAAGCTGCACATGCAGTAAAAGAGGAGGAGAAACGTCTTGGTGTGAAGCACTTAACTCCTAATCAATGGTTGAGCACGGTTGGAGAGTTTACACCGAAATGGTGGCAATTGCAGATAGGAAGTAAGGAATGGCATGATTATTGGAAGAATGATAAAGCACAGAAAAAGATTGCAAAAGAGCAGAAGAAAAAACAAGATGCTGCCAACAAGGCTGAACGCAAAAGGATATGGAAGCATGGAACAGCAAAAGAGAAAGCTCGAGACTTCTTCTTCGGATAATTTAACAATAAGTAAATGAGTATCGTACAAAAGGAGTACTTCACAGTGATATCTACACCTAAATTTCATGATCCGACTAAACCTGTTATTGATCCTGATGATCCGTTTCCACCTGTGCCTGTTGGACCAACTCCAACACCACCTGTAATTGATCCAGACGTAGATCCAGATATAACAGTAGATCCACCTGTACCTCTTCCTCCTGGAAGAATATCACCTGCACCACCTATTCGAGGTGACAAACAATGGACGATACTGAACTCTAATGTTATTGCAAAATGTGCATTACCGATGTGGTTCATCAATGCTCCAGCGAAATATAAGAAGATAATCAGAGTA
>BNWK01000305.1 GCA_025998775.1 Alphaproteobacteria bacterium
TCCCTGACTACTCCTGCAAGAGCGTTATCCTCTTTCGCAGCAGTCAACATACTCCCATATACACACACACAGCAGAGCACATGGCACACATGAAGTACAATACAAAAGCTTCTAATAATGACAGACAAATAATCAATTAAGTATAATAATAATAATAAAAGAAGAATGTGCACGCAAAGCCGATAGTGCCACTCTCTCCCGTCGTTTCCCCTCTCATCACCAATCCTCCACTGCTTTTCACCGGGAAAACCGTGCTTGTCCGTGCTTGTGTGGTTATTTATTTATATTGCGATTCTTTTCTCTGTATTTTTTTTTAGTGATGGCATTTTTTGAAAAATAACATTTTTTTTTTTTTTTCTCGTCTTATTTGCTGCATGCACATCGTCTTCTGTCCACACATTGATAAAATTACTTCTCCTCAAACAGTCAAACATCCACGTATTCTTTTACTGCCTGATGTATGTGTGTGAATAGAAAGAAAGGTTTTAATGTAGATTAAGAGAAACTATTCTAAATTTTGATTAATTTTTCATTGAATTTTTGCGTGCATTTGAAATGAAAGGAATAAAAATATAGGTGATAAAAGGAACCAAAAAGTAGGTAGTGATAAAAAAACTAAAAAGATTATGGTGCATACAATTCTTTTCCTTGGTTCATCCTCCTTCTCTTTCAACCCTTTTCCTCTTCAACTTCCTCTCTCCTCTCCCACCCTCTACTCTACCCCCATTCGTACCGTGTGCACCGCAGTCTGCGGTCCGTCGTTGGTGCCGCGAGCTGCTGGAAGGAGGCAACTTCCACACGCAGTTTATATTCTACATCGAACTGAAAAGGAAGAGAAAATATGCATAGACACAAGAACATGCAGTCTAACAACAAAATGCAAATTTAACCAGAAGAACACACAACACACTGCGAAATGTACAGACGGAGGTACGTTCTCAACACAGACAGGAAGCTGCTTTCCGTTTGCAAAGAAGGACAGTGTGTGTGCAGACAGATCCAGCCTCCAGCTAAACAGTCTGTATGTCTGCCATAACTTTTGAAGAAACCTTTTCCATTACAGACAACCTCGCCCTTGCACCAGAGACCGTCCCAATAGACTGCACAGGATCGATCCTGCATGAGAGACAGACAGACAGACAGTACAGAAGAAGGAAGAGGAAATGGAAAGTAACCGGAATCTTCCTCCACCAACCAACCGCTGGCCCACGCGACATATGCACAAGACCGGCTGGACGTCCAACTCCATAATCGCATCCATCACTCACGAGTACGCTGCACAACACAGAGAGGAGAGATAGAGAGGTGTGTGGGAGTAAACAGACATTGCATGACAGCAGCAAGCCGAAAACAAATGCAATCAAAATAAAGTAACAAGTGTAAAAAATATATTCAGATACATTTTGTATATCCCTGTATGCCCAAGCATCTCCCGAGCAAGGACAAAGGTGTACGTAATATATCCTCTACTATTGCACTTCACCACGGACCCACTCACAGTCACATCAGTGCCAGCATCTGGATTGCGCAGAAACACAGCAGGAAGGGAGAGGGGGAGAGGGGGCGTGCCTTCTCAGACAGACGAGACAAGACAGGACAGGACAGGACAAAAAAGGAAGGGTGTGGAATACCATGCAAAAATGAGTGCACGCACCATATCAACGTTTCTTCACACTCACACATCCGCACCAGTGTACCATTACAT
>BNWK01000306.1 GCA_025998775.1 Alphaproteobacteria bacterium
AAACTGGAACACCTTGATTTTTTTTTTTTTTAATAAATTCATCTAGAAATTCCTTTCTAGGTCGTTCCAGACTTCGGCATTTTGGGCAAAATTTGTTTTGTCGCCTTCTGAGTATCCGCAGAGAAATTTATATAGGATTGTTCAGAACAAATTGCTGACTCAAAAAATTGACTTGCATTCTGCAAAATATTCAACTTTGATTTAATTTTTTGCATTTTATATCATCTCCCCGTCACCGGCTTTTATAAATAGTTAGCTTTTTTTGAAGAAAGATCCTAATTGAATCACGTCTATTTTTCTCCTCTTACAAATCGGTGTTTTTGGCTATTTCGATTCTTGTTTTCAATTATTCTAAAATATCAAAGTTTGTTTGCATTATTTTTTCTTATTTTTATCACCCATTCATGTAGAATTTGCTTTTTATTCTTTTTAGACATTCTAATTAACATTTTTAGATTAATAACATTCAGTTTGCTTTGTTTGTTGTTTGTGTGGGCTTATTTTCTCTCTTTTTCTTTCTTTTTTTTTTTGGTTTTCAGTTTCCTTTTTTGTTTCACATGGAAAATAATGCAAAAGTCATACCTGGGATGGTTAATAAAAGTTACAGATGTTACTTGAACTCTCTCATTCAAATTCTGTTCTATATACAGGCTTTCAGATGGACTATATTGAATTATACTTCTGCCGAACCAATAGATCCCACAATTCTTGCTCTCAAAGACATTTTTGCCACACTGGCTGGGGGTGGATGGTTTATTTTCTATCACCTCTTCATTTTCCTTTTTCTTTTTCTTTTCTTTTTTTTTTTATGTTCCGTTCTGTTTTAGTGGGAAGCTTCTCCAATCATTAAGGTGGAGTGAAGAGGAAAAGGGTATGCAGAATGATGTTAGCGATTTATTTGCAGAAATATTTGACAAAATAAATTTATATTCAAAAGTTTCTTTTTTTTTTTTCTTTTTTCCTAATTTTGAATTTATTTCTCTCCATTTTTTTTTCTTTAGAGTTCACCGTATCACGCTATGATGCGTGTTTTCTTCTCTTTCACATTGTGCAAAGTCATAAAATCTGAGGATGGAAAAGACAAAGCAGTTCGCTTCGAAAAGTTCAATATACTCCCGTTTTACATATCTTTTTTGTTTGTTTATTTGGCAAATCTTTAATTTGTTTTCAGTGTTGATGTTATTAATTGTTATTCTCTTGAGGATTGTTTGACTAAGTATTTTCGAGAAGAAGTCATAAACCACAAATTTACAGATAAAGGAAATGAAAAAAAATGCTCTGTGGTTTATCTCATTTCATTTGTTTTTTTTTTTAGGCTGTGTCCACTTATCTTTATGTATTTGTGTGTTTTAGATTCGCCCATTCATCACACTTCCACCTGTTCTCCTCATTTGGATGCAGCGGAAATTTCTTGACAATTACTACAACCCTATCAAACTCAATCATCATGTGTCGCTTCCCCACCGTCTTGATTTCAGCAGTTGCGTGCTTCCCACGGCGATTCGCGAGGAGTACGCTCAGGAGCTTGCACTAGCAAAGGCAGATCAACTGAACGAAAAGAAAAAGGACACCAGCGGGCCGAAGCAGCAGAATGTACGAGTATTTTTTTTTTTTTTTTTTTTTTTTTTTTTTTTTTTTTTCCTGAAAAGTAAAATGGTTTTTAAAAATGAATTTACACTCTTACAAAGTTTTTTTTTGTTTTTT
>BNWK01000308.1 GCA_025998775.1 Alphaproteobacteria bacterium
TATTATACTAACTTATCAGAAGAAATAGAAAGTTTGAAGGAAAAGGGTAAGATTTTGGTAAACGGAAACATTACCTTTAAACAAGAAGATAATTATAAAAAAGCTGTTATTAATGCTAACCTCGAAAATGTGAAATTATTTCATTACGATAAAAGCACTCAAAATACATCTGAGCTTTTACTCGATGATAATCAAGCGTTTCTGAGATATGGGTTTACAACAAGAGACAACGAACCATCTAGTATAACAATTAATGGTGAAGGAATAAAATTGAAAGGAGATGTATACATTAATGATGAAATATACACACCGGGTGGTGGAGGCCCAGATAACGGACATCCTGGAACAGGAGAAGATTCGATTTGTCTCGGAAGTAATCCTGTTTCCTCAGGTGGAGATGGTATAGTTATCGGTAGAGGAAACCGAGGATTTTGGAACGGAAGTGTGGCACTCGGTCAGAACAACACCATCGGAATGGAAGTGGGAGAAGGAGAAGAAAACGGAAATGATGGAATAGCTTTAGGTCAGAACAATAACGTTAGTGGCGTTGAGAGTTTGGCACTGGGAAAGAATAATATGGTTACCAGAGATCAAAGTTTTGCGATTGGTAAAGACAATTACGTTAACGGAAACGTAAGTGGAGCAATTGGTAACGATATTCAGAATAATCACAATAATGTAATCTGGATAGGTAACACCGACCAGGATGTGTTCATGGGAAAAGATTTACACATACATGGACAATTGTTCATAAACGACACTGATTTCTCGGGAAGTGGCGACAGCGGTGGTGGAGGCGGAAGCGGAAGTGCGGATAATGGACATCACGGTGCTGGAGAAGAGTCCATTCTTCTTGGTAATAATTCGGAAGCTGCGGGGGTTAATGCTGTAGTGATCGGTCGAGAAAGTCGCGGATATTCGAATAGTTGTCTTGCGATAGGTCAAAGTAATACTGTAGGAGAATACGAAGCAGAAGAGATAAAAATTTGTTCAACAGCTTTGGGTCAGAATAACGCAGTTTTAGGCTCTAATAGTGCCGCACTTGGAGCAAATAATCAAGTTATAAGAGACGATAGTTTTGCCTTTGGAGTAAGTAATGTTGTTTCTGGAAACAGTAGTGGAGCCATTGGGGTTGGTGTAGAGAATAATGAAGATAATCTTATTTGTGTAGGTAGTGAAACACAAGATGTTCAAATCGGTAAAGATTTATATTTAAAAGGTAAGTTACTTTTTGGTTCAAATTTGGAAGATGGCTCGGAACCTACTGGAAAATTCTTTGATGGTAAGCCAGTATATCAAAAATTCTTTAAAGGAACATTCATTGGACAAAATAGAGATGAAACCTTCCTAATTTATTCGGTGGTTACGGATGTTGAAGCACTGGTTAACTTTTATGGAACCTTTCGTCTTGATGGGAATAACTATAATTTTGCTCCTCTATTTCCAGATAAAACAGGACACTTACCGCCAATCTGTGGAACAGTCATATTTAACAATAATGAGATAAGTATTGCTTTTGGAAATCCTGAGGTAGACTTTGAAGGAACATATGCGGTTATGATAGAATTCACAAAGACAGATGTTACCCCAGAGGCTTAAACTTTTTACTAATGACTTTATCGACTTCCAGATAACGTTCGTATATTTATTTTTACTTTTTTATCAACTTTAAATTATTACTGAACTTTTTTGAAG
>BNWK01000309.1 GCA_025998775.1 Alphaproteobacteria bacterium
GCCGGAAGAGGTGCAGGGCATTCGAGCCAGCGTGACGCTGGACCCGTTTGCTTTTGCAAGTTCAGCTCGCATACAATGCAACAGAAAGGCGAAGCCATTAGCGCAAGTGCGGCACGCACCGAATGGGAGCATTGAAGGGATACATTTTGGATTCCGACGGCTCCACGCTCTACAACTTGTACGATGAGTTTGAAATTGCGCCGAAAGTCGTTAGCTTTGCACTTGGCACAACCACAACGGATGTAAAGAGAAAGTGCCTGGAGGTTGTTCGCCACGTCGAAGACAATCTGCTCGGCGAATTTATGAGTGGCATTCATTGCTTGGTCTCCGCAGAGTTTTTCGATGCACTCACATCTCACAAAAATGTGAAGGAAGCCTATGATCGTTGGCAGGATGGAGCCGCTCTACGAGAGGACATGCGCAAGGGCTTTACTTTTGGCGGAATTACTTTCGAGGAATATCGTGGACAAGCAACGGATCACAATGGAACCGTTCGTAGATTTATTGGCGAAGGCGAAGGCCATTGTTTTCCTATCGGCACAACCGAAAGTTTTGTTACATATTTTGCTCCAGCGGATTTCAACGAGACTGTGAACACGTTGGGGTTGCCTCTTTATGCAAAGCAATGCCCACGAAAATTTGATCGCGGAACTGATTTACACACGCAAAGCAATCCGCTTCCGCTGTGTTTGCGTCCAGGAATTTTGGTAAAACTCACCGTATGAGGTGGCAATTATGATGAAAGAAGCAATTACAAGAGCGCTTGATGATGCTTTTGAGCATCTTGGGGTTGACGTAATTTTTGAATCAGCGAATGCTTCTTCTTCATTTCCAATTGTCGCGTTGGTCAAAGAACCGGAAGGCGTTTACGAAGTCGGCAGCTCACGAGTCATAGGACAGGTTGCAGAATTTGCTGTGAAAGCTGCGGATGCAAAACCAAAAGTTGGAGATGCAATTTTCGTCGGCACAAAAAAATACAAAATTCACGAAGAGCCTTTGCTAGATGCATCGAATTTGCTGTGGAAATTCCAAGCTGTGCTGTTGGAGAAATAATCATGGGCGAATATTCAATTAGTGCGGCTGAATCAATTGCAAAAATCACACGAAGCATAAATGCACTTCCGGAGCAAGTGGCTATTGCATCGATGCGTGCGTTGAACAAAACAGCAGCTTGGATAAAAAGCAATTGCGCTCGGCAAATTGCCAAAGAAAAATTAGTGAAGCTGAAAATCATCAACGATAGAATTCGCGTTATTAAAGCCGGTACTGCAAACTTGCAGGCGAAAATTCTAGCAGACGTTGTTTCCATCCGAGCTCGTGATTTGGGAAATTTACGACAGACATCTGGTGGAGTGGCCGCTGGGAAGCATTCATTTGAAAAGGCCTTTGTCGCCACCATGCCAAAAACCGGTTACAGAAGTGCATTCAAGCGCACAACCAAGGCGCGATATCCTGTCAAGGAAATGTGGCTGCCGATTTATAACGAAGCCACTGCTATAATCGAAAAAATGATCGATGCAGAAGCGTCCGCAATATTTGAAAAACACTTTTTGCATGAACTGCGATTTATTACAGGTGCAATATGACCAACGTGACGTTGGATCCGGTGATTGCATTACGTGCGTTAATTTTATGCCTGTGCGGCACGCACCGAAGCTGGAAACGCATGTGGTGCAACCACTCCAAT
>BNWK01000310.1 GCA_025998775.1 Alphaproteobacteria bacterium
GTCTAGATGCTGAGACAATAGAAGCAAATATTAATAAATATTTTGGTGTGACAAAGAAAAAGCAGCCCCGGAGGGGCGTGCCACGTCCTGCGGACTGGAGAAAGACAAAACCGGCAAAAGCTAAAGAACAGGAAAATGATGAAATAGAACGTCAAAACACGGAAGACGACGGAGACGAACAACCTGATGAAAATGCTGACGTACCCGATTGGATGCTTAATGAAGCACAACAGTATGATGAGGAGCAAGCAGAAAGATTAAAGAGTTCAAATATTAATAATGATTTTTTTATGAGTAACAAAACTATGAGTCAAGCCGATTTATCATATCTTTTCAATCCACAACCTAAACTAACGAGAGGGGGTAAGCCGTACCCAAAACTGTCAGCCGAACGCATAGGAGCGATGAAAGCGAAAAGAGCAGAAAAAGCAGCAGCAAGAAAAGCAGAAGAAATCGACAGATTGGAGCCTATAATGAACCGATTGAAGGAAGCAGTAGCAGAATATGATTACACCATTACTCGGAATCCGAACTTATATTCTTTGAACTCCGCAAACGCATATATTCAAGCAACAGGAAAACCATGGACTGCCAAACTACAAGACATCGACGGTGACGGTATTGACGATGATGTAGGTATATACGATAATAACACAAATCAATTATTATACATGAACACTTACGGAATCGGTAAATCTCGTGGTTGGGGTGCTAATCAGGGTTTGAGTACGAAGCAGCGTATTAGGAACGAATCAAGATATAATTATTACGATACGAACGAAACACCAGCGAAAAGAAAACATAACGCACAAAAATTCAGCGGATATTTCAAGGATAAAAATAATATCGGAACACCTGTTTATCAAAGGTTTGCGAGGGATGTGTTATCGATAGTAAAGGATGATAAGGAATTAAAGGATAAAGGAAAGTGGGGTAATACCGTCAGAATGTTGATTGTTTCAAAAATGTATAACAGCGTTATTTTACCCTACCTATTTCCTGAACAACCACAATATAACTGGTCTGAGGACCCCGCAGGTGTTAAGAAAAATAAAGGATTTAAATCTTTGCTTGAAGAGAGGTATGTTTTGAGAGTTGTGCGAAATGGTGAAGCGGCGGTTCGATTATTACGTGAAAGGTACGGAGCAATTAAAGCAGAAGCAGTACAGGAGGCCGGTGGAATGCGTGCTTTTCAAGCTCAGTTGATGGGTCCGCTGGTAGATATTCCTGCTGGCGCAACACTTCTAACATTAGACGAAGACAGTGGGCAATTAGTACAGACAGATAACGACGACCAGGACGCAGCCCTGCGTATGCTTCGTGAAAGTGAGGGTACAAATTAAGTATAAAAAATATTGTAACTCCGCTCCGCTCCGTCTGGCGGAGTCGCCAGAGTATTATATGTATATTTATTATTTTTACTTTAAACAAATGGCTTTAACACTTAACTCACTAAACGCAAGATTATCAACAGCGGAGCATGACATCGAAGATTTCGCGGATTTCATAGAGACACAGCAAGCAGACAACGACACATTTAACGGTAGAATTACAACAAATGGAACGCAAATAACAGGCCTAAGAACACATGTAAATTTAGCGCTTAATAGAATACAAACATTAACAGAAAGATTTAAATCCTTTATTTTTCTTAACACCGGCGGGGTCCTCAGACCAGTTATATT
>BNWK01000311.1 GCA_025998775.1 Alphaproteobacteria bacterium
AAAAATTTAATAGTATGTACTTTTTTTTTTTTCTTTTTTTCTTTTTTTTTTTTTTCTTTTGTTATCTTATTTGCTTGTTTGTAATGGCTTACTGTTGTCTCATTCAATGTTATTCATCACCTCTCTCTCCCTCTCCTCCTCTTTACACTATGTGTGTTCACAGCTTCGACGTAACGCGGACGGTCGGTTCCACCCCCACACACACACCGTCTTCTTCATCTTCATTCCAACAACAACCTATTGATGCTGCTTTATCAACTCCACTTCCTACTTCCCTTTCTGTACCTACCTCGTCATCCTCCACAGAGAATACTGGTAATACTAAGAGCTTGTTCTCACCTGGAACTCCTCTCTCTAATGGGGACGTCATCAGTCTTGTTGAGTATTCACCCTCACCGCAAACATCATCATCGTCTTCTTCCTCATCCTCTTCCTCCTCCTCCTCTTCTTCATCCAGCTCATCCTCAGCAATTGGAGACCTTCTGCAACTGCTTTTGCCCTCCTCCTCCACCACTGCATCGTTCTCTCTTTCCCCTCATTTCACTCTGCCTTCTGCCTTCTCCCCTCTTCCATTCCCATCACCACCCCCCCTGTGTTTGCGACGTCCCCAATATCATCTGCACTGTCCTCCCGGCACCCTCTCAGAGGCAGAGCTCAGCTTCCGCACCGAGACAGGCGACATCCTGAAGGACATCTCATTCCACCAGCTCCTCTTCAAAGAGGTGACGCGGGACCTGCACTCACACGGGCGTCGGCTGGGGTGGGTCGAAGACCTGCACAACTACGTGCGGGGTGGTATGCGATACATCGTGCCGAAGCTGTTTGCGGTTACTAGGTGGGGGGACATGGGCATGATGTTTGCATCGCTCATGCTGATATACGACATCATCGTGATGTACTATCTGGTGTATGAGGGAGGGGAGAAAACTGGGAAGGAGGTGGATCTGACGCAGTTCATCCAGATAGGCCCCAACAGTAATCAGGATGTGATAGACGCGCTGAAGGGTAAGTGGGAGAAGCAAAACAGCCATCTGCGTCCTCCTCCTTCACATAACAGCCGGCGCTCCACATCCGCATCCCGCAGCTCTTCTTCATCTTCCTCACCCTCTTCTTCTTCTTCTTCTTCTTCTTTTCGCACCTCCTCTTCCTCTCCCCCTTCTCCAGCGTCCTCTAACACACCTCTGCACCCAAGTGTTGAAGAGAAGAAATTGTTCTCAATCAGGATGCAGAACAGGCTGATTGGTAACACGCAGATGTTCCTACTCTTGCGAGATCACATACAGGCAGAGAGAGAGATAAAAGAAGCGCAGGAGCAGAGGAAAGAGTGGGAAGAACAAATAGCGCGGTTGGTGGAGATGCGGAAGGAGAGAGAGAAGGAGATGCGAAAGGAGAGAGAGACAGAGAGGGAAAAGGAAAGGGAGAGGGAGAAGGAGGAGGAAAAGGAAAAGGAAAAGGAGAAGGAGAAGGAGAAGGGGATGGAGAAAGAAGGTGAGATGGAGGACGATGCGACAGCTGTGGGGGAGAGTGCCCCCTCTGCGAATCCGACCTCCTCCGCCACCCCTTCTCAGCCTACACAGTCACCATCTCCATCACCAACACCGACACCGACGCCGCCGCCGTCCCCGGGCGTCGACCCCTGGCTGATGAAACAGCTCGCCACTGCATACACACAGATACGAGACTT
>BNWK01000312.1 GCA_025998775.1 Alphaproteobacteria bacterium
TTCCTGGAAGCTGATAAAACTTATATGCAAAACAGATTCGTTCTCGAAGGATGGCTCTTTGTTAATTTTCTCGCTATGATTGCATACTATAAACTCTTCGATCGCCTGCGAGACGCCAAATTATTGCGCAAATATTTGCCAAGAGACATAATCGAGATTGCTAAAGCCATTCATCAAATTCGAATACGTGGAACTTGGCACAAGGCCGAAATAACCAAAAAAACGAAAGATATTTTCAAAAAAATCAAAATAGACAGGTTAACTTGAAGCGTGGTTAGGGATTAAACCACTGCTGAAGTGTCGAAAGCCCATAGATGAGATCAAAACCGAGGGGGCGTTGTTAACTCGGGATAAACTTGCAGGAAGCCTGTTGACTGTCCAAGTGGTCTCCGGCATAGAGGTGGCATGAACTTGATTTAGGCTTTTATACGGAACGTGGGAACCTGGATATTGATGGCAAGGGAGCGATCCAAATGCTGAAACATGAGGATCTGAGTACCGAAGCAATATTCATGGACGGATTGGCTCGTATTAGTGATGAAACCTGGTAATGCGGGTGGAGCGAAGGGGCTGAGTTATCCGTTTTATTAGTTAGTCAACTGAGAAGTTAGGAGGAGCTAAATGGATAAAACAAAACCGTATAGTATTTCTAAGAAAGGCGTAATGGCCGCCTGGGAGAGAGTGAGAGCGAATAAAGGAACCTACGGAATAGATGAGGAGACCATAAAGGACTTTGAGTCGAATTTGAAGGACAACCTTTATAAGCTCTGGAAGTGCGTGCCGCACGGGCACAAATGGCTTCGCCTCCAGGTTGCAAGGCATGCAAAAAATGGCTGACCAGAATAAACGCGTGTGCTGCTAGCACCTGTGGCAGACAGAGTAGCACAAGCGGTTGTAAAAGACTTTCTTGAGCAAATTGTGGAGCCGAAATTTCACGAAGATTCCTACGCATATAGGCCTGGGAAATCGGCGGTGGAAGCAGTGGGAGTAGCACGGGAGCGATGCTGGAGGCAGGATTGGTGCATAGATCTGGATATCAAGGGATTCTTCGACAATTTAGATCATGAACTAATGATGAAAGCCGTAAAGCATCACACGGACGAGAAGTGGATCCATTTGTATGTCAAGAGGTGGCTCGAAGCGCTGTTGCAGCGGAGTGATGGAGAATTGGTTGAAAGGAAGAGTGGAACTCCGCAAGGAGGAGTAATTAGTCCATTATTGGCCAATTTGTTCATGCACCATGCATTTGACGAGTGGATGAGGAAGCACTGTCCAACGGCGAAGTATGAGAGATTCTCAGATGATATTTGGTGCATTGCAGCTCACTAAAGCAGGCAAAGGAAGTGCTGGAGAAGATCAGGAACAGACTAAAAGAGTGTGGACTTGAGCTACATCCGGAAAAGACAAAGATATACCTCTCGTGAATAATTGCTTGGAAATTGCCTAAAGATATGTTATAGATATGTTATGAAAAATTTTTTAACGCAAGAAGAAGAGTTAGAGCTGAAGCAAAAGCACCGAACAGAAAAGGATCGGCGCACGGCTGATCGCATAAAAGCGGTATTGATGTCGAATACAGGCTGGAGTTACAGAGAGATATCAAAAGTCCTGTTGTTAGATGAGGAGACAGTCAGCAAACATGTTGATGAATATCGATCAGATAAAAAGCTGTCGATTG
>BNWK01000313.1 GCA_025998775.1 Alphaproteobacteria bacterium
AGTCATATGGATACTCACAAGAATGGCTTCTTAGATTGTTGAGAGAATTGCGTGTATTAAAAATATCGAATGTATTGAAAATTGGTGCATTTGACGATGAGGACAATAGGTGTGCAATCAGCGATTTGTTGGAATATGCCTATGACAAATGTCTCACAAATCTTTTTAGCTACACAGACTTTTTTGACAAGCGTATAGCTGAATCCATAGAGAAAAATTCATTTTCTCCAGCTATTGCTAAGGCGTTATATGTGAAATTACTCAATATGAGATTAATCACTGAAGCTGATCAACACGCCATTCCTGATGTGAAAGTCTTGTCTGGCAATAAGTTTCCTGGACACATACTGCTTGTGCCGCGTGAATTTGATGCTGCGATAGATGTCTATACATTGTATGCCAATAAAGACGGAAGCATCGAAAAAATTTGCATCAAGGAAGGCGACAGTCCATATTTTGCAGATGAAAGCCGTGTTCCAATGGTTAAGGGGAATTGTTTTTTAGTAGATTATGGAGCTGACTATAAACTTTTCTATAAATGGAATTCCAATAATGGAATACTTACGTTTTTGGATCATGAAATGGTTCGAAATCACGAAGATATAAAAGACATGTTCTACGAAAAAGATTTCAAATTTATTCTAGAAAAAAAGCAGTGGATTCTTCATGAATCGCGAAAAGTGTCGTATCCATATGGAAAGTAAGTAAAAATGAATATATTTGCGTACCCTTTTCTACGGCGCGCTCATTTCAAGCCATATTTTGCCATGAGTTTTTCATAATCACCGTCGCCTATTTCAAAATACACCGGATGAACTATGTAGGAAATGTATCCAACAATCTCGTCTTGCGGATCATTTTTTTTCAAAAAATACATACCTTCATTTTCCTTGCTGAGATATATAGCTTTAGTGATTCTAAAATATGTTGCATTATCACTTATGCGGGTTATTTTTTTTGTTTTCACGTATTTACTTGGATCTGGATATAGAAAACCGAGATGTTCATATACATCATCTTGGTCTTCTTTGAAGACCGGATGTGCACAACCGCCAGAGCTTGCAAAACTTACTCCATTTTTTGTAAAAAGCGTTATCTCGTAACACCAAG
Source organism: Alphaproteobacteria bacterium (assembly GCA_025998775.1). Taxonomy (GTDB): domain Bacteria; phylum Pseudomonadota; class Alphaproteobacteria; order UBA3830; family UBA3830; genus BNWE01. The sequence continues at coordinate 1,111 of BNWK01000313.1, forward strand.
GATTCGCACGACACAAAACACGCAAGATATCGGACATCTCTGTCTCCACGACACAAGCGCAACGAGGTTTCATTGGTGTATATTCTGTTTTTTTGCGATTTTCATGCTCGATTTCCAATTGGTATTTCACAAGTCCTGGCAGATCTTCCGTATAATATTTATCTTTGTTGCAATCTAAAATATACTCGCGGATGAAGGAATAAATTTCATTCTGCCACATATTGCCTATCGGAGAAACGAGACCTTCGGTCTTTATCTTCGGAGCACTTTGCGGCGGTGGCTTCGATGCTCCAGCAAGTAGTGTATCTGCACTTAAAACTGCAAAAATAATCAGAACTTTAAACAAATTTCGCATCCCTTCTTCTCCCAAACTTCCGGAATGTTACCATAGAAAAACTGAAACGAGAATGGTACTCTACGCCATGTATTATCAGAGAATAAAAAATGCAAATCCCATATATCATGATAACTGCTCTTTTTCTATATGGATGCTCGACAAAAGCTCCTGAAAACACAGCTCCTACCAAAGAAATAGCTATCGACAATATTCAAAAGGCTTTGGAAAA
>BNWK01000314.1 GCA_025998775.1 Alphaproteobacteria bacterium
AAATGGCAGCTGGCTGTGAGGCCGACGAAGACAAGGCGGCCGCAGGCTGTGAGGTCGAGGAAGACGAGGCGGAAGCAGCGGAAGCAGGCTGTGAGGCCGAGGAAGACGAGGCGGCAGCAGGCTGTGAGGCCGAGGAAGACGAAATGGCAGCTGGCTGTGAGGCCGACGAAGACAAGGCGGCCGCAGGCTGTGAGGTCGAGGAAGACGAGGTGGAAGCAGCGGAAGCAGGCTGTGAGGGTGAGGAAGACGAGGCGGCAGCAGGCTGTGAGGCCGAGGAAGAGGACGAGGCGGAAGTGAGCAGGGCCTTTGCCTTTGCCAGCGTGGTGGAGGGAGATGAATTCCACTCATCCATGCCCATTCCCACTCCCTTTTCCGCTCTTGTTAAAGGAGACAGAAATCCGCACTTCCGCGTCTCTTCCTCCTCTTGTTCCTGAATCCATGCAAGGAGTTCGTCCTCCCAACCCGTAGAGTCGTCACTTGCGTACGGAACGAGAGATTTGGAAGACCTTTTGGGTCCTGTCGCTGATTCTCGCTGAGAGGCAAAGGGCGTGGAGGATGGCAGAGAGGCACGGAGTGTGGAAGACGGCAGAGAGAGTGCAGCAGAGTCAACAGAATCCTGAAAAATATTGACAATGCAACAAACAAATGAAGTGAAAATGAAGTGAAAATGTTAAAATGGTTATTTTTACATTTCAATCTAACAACAAATCACTCTTACCTTTTACATGCATACACATATCTCATTTTACCCTGTTTACATCAAAAAAAAAAGACGCATACCTGAATGACACTTACAACTCCATCTATTTCTTCCAAATCCTCATCGTTCCAAAAATCAATGTTCTTTTTTACGCCAGATACACGACGTGTGCGAGAAGTTTGAAGAGAAGAGGCAAAATCAAAATCCCCATCTAAGTCACGTTTTCTTTTTATGCTCTGTGGTTTAGGACAGGAAATTTTGAACAAGTATCATTCACTAAAGCCTCAAGCTGTATTTGAGCAGGTGTTGGCGAGCAGAATGAAGAGGAAGGTGAAAAAACAAATAGATGTGATTTGCTTGGATTATTGTTTAACCCAATTAACAACAATTCAACGATGTAATGAATTGACAGATAATGACAATTGTTTTTTTGAAATATTAAACAGACATTATTGACAAAACCAAGTACGACGTATAAAACACAAATATTATCAAGAAAAAATGAGGAATAAATTTTGTTCACATCTTTCATTTTGGAACTTTCTGAAGCATCTTTGGGTTGAGGATGAGGAACCTTTTTGAAATAGACAAACAAAGCTGGAAAAATGGATAAGACAGATTCAACACTAAGAACAAGAAGATAGTTAAAGAGACAATCAAATTAAAAAACCTTTCAAATCTGGAAAGCCACCTGGTATCACATTCAATAGGAATTGCAATTGTATCATATCCAAATTTCAACACAATCTTGTCCAGATCAAATTTCTGTTTTGGCGAGGCATGAAAAATACGTGCAATGTTTGATATGATCGATAAAGTTTCTGAAAATGTGGGTGAAACATCGGAACAACTCAGCAAATCTTCTGCAAGTAAATTACAGCGATGAGCTGCACAATGAACGAAAAGCAATCGATTAAATTTATATTTATCTCTAAATAATCCAAAGACGCTGTTCAAGTAACTGCTCATATTTGT
>BNWK01000315.1 GCA_025998775.1 Alphaproteobacteria bacterium
TGTGGAGTGAAGGGGGCAAGCATTGGGGCGATAGGGGAAGAAAGAAGGCGGCCGGGAAGGAAGCGGATGTGGGCGATACGAACGTGAAGAAGATGGTGCTTGTGCGCGCCCTCACAACACTGACTGATCTTGCGATGTTGTCGACAATTGGGCCTTGTGGTGAGGGAGTGTGCCGTGTCCAGGCAGAGATGCACCGCGTTAACGGGTTTGCTCGGCTACTGGCGTTGGTTACAGAGAATGGAAATGTTAAAGGGAGGACGTTTGTCTTGGAAAGGATCGCGATCATTCTGGCTCGCTTTAGTTCCTGGCTGTCTTTGTCCCAGTTATCGTCTCCTCCCTCTTCTTCTTCTTCTTCTTCGTCGTCGTCTCATTCGTCCACCTCTCTGTCTTCCTCGTCTTCTTCTTCACTTCCTCCAGCAAGCTCCTTGTCCACCTTCCTCTTCTCGACCCTCACCTTCCTCTTCCTCCGCTACACCGTCCTCCTGCGCTTCTTGGACTTCCGCAGCCCTCCCAACATCCAAGCCCCGCACCTTGTCAACGCCCTCGCAGCCGTGCTCTCACTCACCCTGCATCAGTCTAACTGCACGTGTATGTGTGCGCCTTCCCACTCCTGCGTGTCGTATCCGCCTCTTACACTTACTGTGCAACGAACACCTACTATTGTTTCACAACCGCCACCGCCGCACTCGCCGTACTTGGCTGCTCGCACTACGCGGAGACAGCATATTCGTGCTGTCGACGACAAGTCTCGTGCCGATGGCGGTTCGGACGGTGGCAGTCACTCGGATGGTGGAGCTCTGGGGGGTGGAGGTGCGGACACGGCGAGGTTGATAGAGCTGGGAGGAGGCAGAAGCGCCCATGTGAGCGGGGATGTGAGGGGGTATGTGGAGCAGCCGAGCAGTGTTCTGCCAGCCGTGATGCAGTGGTTTGTCACTGGGACAAGACTCATTTAGTAATAAAGTGAGGAGTTCCATAGGCTTGTACGTCGTGCAAATTTTCCACAACATTTATGTTGGCGAAGGAAGAGACAAAGATCGAAAGGGAGAAGAGATGTTTTGTGATGGAAAAGGAAGAAAATGTGAGGATAACGGTGCTTGCGTTGATAGCGTGATGCACACCTGCGTTGATGTGGGTGCAAAATATCTCGTGGGTTCGTCGGTCGATAGAACCATTCTGCCTATCATCTTCGAATGTGCTCGGGGGTGTCTTCTGGTTGCTTCTCGATTACCGCTTCCGATGCTGAATGCAGGAGAGGGAGATGTGAAGAGGCGTGAGGAGTGGAGCGACGAAGGGGAGGAATTGAGAAAGCGCCTGGCTTTTCCTCATCCCTCTCCACCACCCTCGCGCCGCTTGAGCAGGGCACACGCGCAGGCCTCACTGCCGTCGAGCTGGCCTGCCAGCGTATATGGAGCACTGACCCGCGACTGCTGCTGCCACACGTGCCGGGTATGCTGTGGGGGCTGCATGCGCTGCTTCTGAGGGAACTGCATGGGGAGCTTCTGAGGGGAGGGATGAAGAGACTTATCGATTATGCTGAAGGAAACAGTATCACAATCGCATCTTTTTCTGCTTCCTCTTCCTCCTCTTCCTCTTCTTCATCCTCTTCCTCCTCTTCATCCTCTTCCTCCTCATCCTCTTCCTCCTCTTCCCCCCCTTCCCCCTCTTCATGCACTC
>BNWK01000316.1 GCA_025998775.1 Alphaproteobacteria bacterium
TTCCATGCCCTTCGCTCCACATATGAAAGAGGCACACTTCCACACAACCGACTTCATAACCTATGATTTCGAAACGTGTGAGGTTGTGCCACAGAATGATACAATAAGTTTTGGTAGAAAGTCAGAAGTTGTGGCGGAGTTGATCCCAATTAGTTGTGCTGTAGCTGTGAGTGAAGGAGAGATAGTGCGCAGTAAATTCTTTTCCATCCGTGATTCGAAAACGTTTGTGTACGATATGATAGAGCATCTGTTTGAGAAAGCACAAGGAATGAGAACAGCTGGCGGAAGGAATAATTATGTGAATGTGATAGGGTTCAATTCCGGCAGGTTCGATTTTATTTTACTACTTCCCTACTTACAGTGTGAGGGAAGGTGGTACATAGAAGAAGGATCATTCATCGGCACGGCATCTATGTGTAAGCAAATAATAATAAGACATAATTTATATGAAAAGAGATTGCGTTTTCTCGATCTGTTGTTGTACGCACCCGCAAATGATTTAAAGAAATTTGTGAAAACATTTGGGGGTGAGGAGCTTCGAAAGGGTGTGTTTCCCTACGACTTGCTAAGAATAAATGATAGAGAAAATGTTGTAGAAGAATTAAATGAAATATTAAACAAAACAGAAGTCTTTTCGCAGTTTGATTTCAATAATGTGCTTACGTAGTGTCCTTCTCTTACTAATCTCTTTAAGCAATCATTTATCTGATCGCGTGTGTGCCTCTCTCCCAAAGGAAATACTCTTAGATATTTCGAATTTATATTTATGCAGAAAAGATACAAAACACAGTCATATTTATTCTGAGGATGAGGAGCAAACACAACATCGATCTCCCACGAGCCCAGCTGAGGAGAGAAATAAGGTCGGAAAAGCTTCTTCTGCAGTGGCTTTATCTTGAATTCAGGCGGTCTTTGTTCGAGGTGCATGTCGTCCTTTGTGAAGTATTTCAACTTAGAACGGAATGGATAAAGAAGCCTTTTCTTGCGATTGGGGTCATTCTCGAATTGAAGGGGATGAGCACGCAGCAGTCGAGAAGGCTGAGCATAGCCATTCTCACCTAAAGTAGGAAAGAGAATAGCGTCTTCCTCCTCTTGTGGCGCATTTGTCTTTTATGCTCACACCCTGATCGATAGGAAAATATTTTTTTTCAATCCTTGCTTTGCCTCCTACTCTCTCACGGTAATTCCCGTAGTTTGCCCATTTGTTATCTTCCTCGTAATCATCATCCTCTTCATATTTAGTCCAATCATATTCTGCTGGAGCATTTAACCTAAAATCCTCGGATATTTTTCTTTTATATACTTTTCTTTTAGGTATTTTTTCTTTTTCTCTTCCTCTTCCTTCTTCCCTCTCTCTTTCATTCTGCTCCCTTTCCCTTTCACTCTCTTCTTTTTTTCTTCTTTCCTCTCGCAGCATATTCCTTAGAGCCTCTATCTCCTTTTCTCCCCTCTCTTCCCTCTCTTTTATCTCCTTTTCTCTCGCTTCGTCCAACTTTCTCCTATCTTCTCTCTGTCTCTCTCTTTCCATCTCTATCACTTCCATTATCCTCTTCCTATCTGCTTCCCTTCCTTCGTTTTGTCTTCGAAATTATTGCATACAACGACACTGCCACTGCCAACCAGATTCTTGGATGGATTGCCTCTATCGTTCAGAATGTTGGGAAAAAGACTG
>BNWK01000317.1 GCA_025998775.1 Alphaproteobacteria bacterium
ATCGCACCTCTCGATTAATTTGCTGCCTTTCAAGCACCGGAAGCTTGATCTGCACACCTCTTGGTAAAACGTAATCGAATTTCACCAAATGCGGATTGGCCTGCAACACCTGATGCACAGCGTCTGATGTGCCGTAATATTTCCAACAGATGCGATCGAGAACGTCGTCGTCTTTTGTGACATAGATTACCATTTAATCAATCTCTCCAATAAATTGCTGGCCACGCTCAAAAAGCCAGACAAAGTTTCAGTGCTTTCCTCTGAAGTTCGTTCTAAACTCAAAGAAAATTCGATCTTTCGAGGTGTACCGTCCGGCTTGAAATGGCTTTGAGTTTCGCTGATATTTGTGATAACAAACGTACCTAAAACGTCTCCTGCATCGGTGATCAGAGTGTGTGGATGATTCGCCAGCGCAGACGTTCGCAGATTGTCTATGGTTTTGTAATTTCCTGTGAAATCAGGATAAAATACGCCATCGATGTCGATTTTGTCACCACTGATACCAAGTCGTTGAAAATATGGCAGCTCTCCGATGCGATCAATTTTCGCGTTATTGTAGTCTGTTGATCGCTTGAACCCCTGATTTGCAGCGGTTCGAATGGAAAATTTGAAATCTCCAAGTATCATATTTATGGTACCTCGCCGATTGGGTCATACAAAAACGCTCCGGAAAATTCCTTCATTTTTTCCGAAACTGAATTTGCAATTGACGTTGGATTTTGGTCAGGAGTTGCATTTACAGTAATATTAAAACTATTATTTTGGTTCTTGTTCACATTCGTCTTTGAAATTTGAGGTAATTTCAGTGGCTCAGCTTTCTGTTTTTCATCAGACGAACTGAACAGACTGCCGATCCATGATTTTTTTGACTCAGGCATAGTGCTATCATTTGCCTTTGGAGTTGCTTCTTCAGCATCAGGAGATTTTTTCTCATCAGATGAACCGAACAAACTTCCAATGGTGGATTTTATGGCCGCAAATGGCGACGTGATTTTATCGAAAATTCCTGTCGCAAAATTTGAGAATTTTTCCCAGATCGGTTTGATGCTATCCCAGATTGTAGTGAAAAATTCCTTCACTTTTTCCCAGTTCGCAATTATTAGCGTCGCGCCGACGGCAAGTGCTGTAATTGCAGCTCCAATTGGATTGGCTGCCACAACCGCAGTTAGAGCTCGAAACGCAGTGGTTACGGTAGGTAAAACAGTTCCAGTAGCCAAAAGTTTTGTTTGGAGTATAGCAAATGCAACCTGAATTCCCTTAACCACAGCACTTGCGCTCAAAATTCCACCCTTCACAAAAGTCCAGGCGTAGCCCAAAGCAATTGCAGCGACTTTGCATGAAATCAAAACGCCAACTGTACCAGTAATTGCTGACACAACTTCAGGATGAGCTTTGGCAAAATCAGAAACAGTGGATCCAATGGCTCTCAAACCGTCCACTAGTTTATTTATCGACGGCAGCAGCGTTGCTCCAAGATCCATAGCAATTTCACTGATGGAATTTTTTAACAACTGTAAGTTGTTTGCTGTCGTTGCTGCTCGTGCCTGAAATTCCTTCTCCATGGAGCCACCGTAGGCTTTTGGATCGGAAATAAACGCCACCGCTTTTCTGTACTCACCTAAATTATTAACAAGTTTTCCCACTTCTCCTTGAAAATTTTTTCCAAAAA
>BNWK01000318.1 GCA_025998775.1 Alphaproteobacteria bacterium
TGGTAATGCTGGAGTGCATTTTTGTACTCAGCGATATACATAGCGACATGACGATATTTCTGAAAACTACAACGGTTGACGCTCCAACTGATGCATGAGCTGATGATTGTAGAGCTTTCAATATTGAAATCGGCACTAGAAACGCACTTCCAACGCACTGTACACACATTAGTGCCAATAGGTGCGTTGCAGTCAATGCATCTTCAAATGTAATTACGAACATCATGTAAATGCCGAAAACTGTGTACACAAATGTTCCTATTCTTTTAGCCGTTTTGATGTTATATCTTTTTACGATGTATCTGTAGGCAAACATAGCCAGAACATAGAATACCAATGGAATTGCTTGAAACGCCGGTATGCCATAGTGACTGTTTTCAAAAATACTATGATGCGCGATGAAAGGAGCATTTGAGGCAAATATCATATATCCGCCAGCAAACAATCCTGGAATCAAGGCGTATGTTACAAAATAGGAATTTTTTAAAACGAAACCGTAGTCGCAGAAGAATTTTGACATGGAAAAACCTTGTAGAGTTCTCTGTTTTGTTTTCTCGTGATATATCCAGAAGAAAATAATGCCGAGAATTTGCGATATCATAAGTACAAGAAACGATAATCTCCAGCTGCCAATTCTACAAAGAATACAGCCAACAAACGGAGAGAGAATCCACGCTATTGGTTGATAAAGTTCCAGTATGCCAATTATGCCACTTCGTTCCTTTTCATCTTTGAATATGCTCATGATAATTTCAACGGAAACTATGTAAATAACACTAGATCCCAACGCTTGCAGTAGTCTCATTAACATGAAAGTATTAGCGGAATCTGCCAAAAAACATCCAAAATGCCCAACAACAGATAGCATAAGAGCTGGCAGCACGGTCTTACGACTTCCGTAAAAATCAATGAGAGGCCCACATAGAAAACGTCCGATAAATTCTCCAACCAAATGTATCACAATGGACATTTGAAGAAGTGCATTGGTCGTGTGCAGATCGACTGCCATTTGTTTCAAACATGGAATGTATATACTAACCGCTGCCGACGCCACGACATTCAAAAACAAAAGGAATATCGCTACTTTCTTTCTAGGATGTATTCTTTCTTTCGAAGCTTTTTCCATCAATTTAGCCAACTTATTATACCAACGTGACGGTGATTGCACCACACGCGTTTTCTGCTTCACTTTCTGTTACATTGCGCTCTATCTCTAAAGTCGAAGATACTTCTATGTTACATGCATGTCTCGCATACATTCAGCTGAAAGCGAAGCAGAAAACGCATCAAACGTTACGTTGTACTATCTCAACAACCTTTTGGAACGATTCTTCAACTGTTTCATTGGTTGTGTCCACAACAATATAACGATCATCCAGTGTTAGTGGAGCATGTCTCCTCGAGTAGTCCCCATGATCTCGCGCCATCATATTTTTGTACACTTCTTCAAGCGTAGCATCAGGATCTTCCGCCTTTAGATCCTCCAAACGACGCTTTGCTCTGGTCATTGGATCGGCAGTCATGAATATCTTGCATACTGCGTCTGGAATTGCAACTGTACCAATGTCACGACCGTCTATGACGGAGCCACCGAATTCATCCCCTGGATTTTCCGCAAATTCTCGGATAAGCCTCGTAATTATCTTTCGGACTTTCGAA
>BNWK01000319.1 GCA_025998775.1 Alphaproteobacteria bacterium
TGCAATCAGTGGCGTTTTTGAATCCAACGAAGAATAAATCAAGCTCCTCAATGTATTTAGTCACGATGTCATTGTATGTACCTCCAGGATTCAAGAAGAACGCATCAAAATTATTATCTGGAACCCAAACGTTGAGCCAGATATCAAGAAACAAGGTGAAGAACGATCTATGGAATTCAACGATATCAACGTTTGCATTAGTGAGAGGAATAGTGATTTCAGTGGGCTGTGTGTAGGGTTTCGGTGACGTACTTTCAACGCTCAGATAACTGTATTTCCCAATTCCCTCAACAACACCGAGCTTGGGGTCGAACTTCTGTAAGAGTTGATTAACCGAGCCAACTTCGTTTAGAGCTAAAATCTTGTGCAAGTTGTTCTGCATTGTCTTTTGAGTAAAAATAAAAAAATAGAAAACATCGGTAATATCTCAGTCGAGTTCTTCTACATAGGATCCTCGATACGTTTGGTCATCTTCAGCTGGTGGCAAAGCCTTTAACTCGATCCTTGGATGCAAATCGTCAGGCCTCTTCGCAAACTTTATTCCATCAGGAATTTTCTTTTTTCTATATTGACTGTACTTTCCAGTGGCAACATTCCTTATAATATCACCAACACCAAAATCGTCTCCCTGTGCTGCATAGTCAGCAGAGAGTCCCTTCGAAATCGCACCAGCTTTCCTAACCCAATCAAGACCTTTATTGATACCCATTCCAAGACCAGGAATTGCCATATCCAGCGCTGGTGTTACCACTCCAGCCAAACCTTGAATAAAATCTGAGTCAGCAAAATCACCTAACTTACTGACAACTGGAGCAACGTATTTCGCAGCTTTTCCTTTCAACCAATTGAGTCCATTTTTGATTTTTGCGTAGATTCCGACCATAGTTTATTTATCATTAAAAAAATATTTTTATCATTGATGAAACACTATGGAGGTTTCGCAATATAGTCAGTTCCAGATTAGGATGCTATTGAAAGGGGATGTGATAAGAGTTGCGGCATATTTCCTGCAATACGTTATTGATCACTCCAGCGACCACCTAAACGAAGATGATAAATATAGAATCAAGTACGTTATTGACATATTAAAAGTAGATAAAGGAATTGGTTCTGTGACTAAATTTCCTCTTGCAGATATTATTAGTGGTGAAGTTAAGTTGGATGACTCAAAAGTCTATGTCATCAGAGAAAAAAAGATTTTATCAGATACGAAATATCCATAATGGAGGAAGATATCAATGACCTGGATTATGAATGGAAAAATGATCTAAGAATGTCTGTCTACAGAATCGAGAACCATTTGCATGAGCAATATGGATTTGGAAATATTACCTGGGGTCTGATTGAAAAAATAATGGAAGTTCTAAACAACTTGATTAAGGAAAGTGAGGAGGAGGAGTAAGGTTATTTTTTAATTTTTCTTATTCTTAAACGCAGTCGGCCATCCTCTCCTTTATAGAATTTCATTTCTTCTCCGTATCTATAGCAGTCTGCCCTCATCTTTAAGTAACTTTTAATAACGTTATCTGTGGGCTCCCTTTGGTTGGTTGGTGAGCGAGGCATTGGTGAGTATCGCCCGTCCATGAAATTATTGACTACAATAGAGTTTGTGTTCGTGCTTGTATAATCAAGATTTGTTGACTTATGTTTCTGAA
>BNWK01000320.1 GCA_025998775.1 Alphaproteobacteria bacterium
CTTCACTCACATCCTCACCTTCCTCTTCCTCCTTATAATAAGGTTCAAACTCCTCCTCTCTGTCTTCAAGTGATCCTACAAACTGTTTGATATCGTCTGCTATATCCTGAGTCTCTGACTTTACTTCTCCCCCCAGCTCCCTTACACCCAAATACGGCCACCCTGTTTTCAATACAACCACCTGGTCCCCCAGAGGCATTACCTGTTCCCATCCATAAAACACCTGAAAATTGGCCCTTCCGTCCATATAAGCCTTTCTCCGCGTCCAGAACTCTCCATCTGTACCTGCCTGAATGGGAGGAGGCGAGGGCAGTAGAGAGATGGATGTGGTGATGGATGAGTGGGAGGGAAGAGGAGTAGGAGGGATGGAGGGTGAGGAGGAGGAAGAGGTAGAAACAATGGAGAGGGAGGAGGAGGGCGAAGGTGAAGACGAAGAGAAGGAGGAGGAAGAGGAAAAAGAGGAAGAAGAGGGAGGCAGAAGCATGTCATGGTGCGGTATTATTATGTGCTTTGTGTAGTTGATAACCGAATCATTCGCGGTAACAAAGACCATCCACAAACTCTCCAATCGACGAAAATGTGCATCCAGTGCCACCGCCGTGACGAAGTCCCCCACACTCGCAGACGCCGGTTCCCACCCTGCCGCTCCTTTCCTCCTTATGAAAGTTCCGTCCTCACACGCAACACGAATCACCCAACTGCCACTCGGCACCACCGCATACCACTCCTCCTCCGCGTTGTTTTTCCACCTACCTCTTTCTATCTCCCCTTCGTTACCAAGAAGAGCACTGAACGCCCCTTTCCCTCGAAGGAGTGTGCCACCTGTTCCACCCACACTCGTAGACAAAGAAATAGTGGGTGGCCGCAGGGATGAGATAGAGGAGGATGTGGAGGAGGAAGAAGGGGAAGGGAAAGAAAGGAGAGAAAGGGAAATAGGAGAGAGCGCAGAAATAGACGAAGTGGAACTAAACGCAGAAGAAGAAAAAGAGGAGGATGAAGAGGACGAAAAGGAGGACGAAGCAACTGACAAGGTAGGTGAAAAAGAAGAGAGAGAGGGTGTAACAGCAGAAGGAGACAATTCTGAGGGAGAGGAAGGTGAAAAAAAAGAAGAAGATATAGTAGTAGTAGATGGATCACAAAAAGAAGGGGAGGAGAGGGTAGGGGTGCCAGATGCAGCGCAGAGAGAAAAAGAAGAATCAGAAGAAGGAGAGGGAGAAGAGGAAGTGGAACGAATCACCAGAGAAGAGGAAGGGGAAGAAGAGGAAGAGGAAGAGGAGGAAGAGGAGGAAGACGAAGAGGACGAAGATGAAGAGGAAGGGGCATGCACACGCAGGACAAGTACGATGGTATGATGGAACGAAATAATCTTCTCTTCCCCTCCTTCTTCTACTCCATCACCTTCTCTCTCCCCCTCTTTCTCCATCCTCTCCCTCTTTTTCTCTCTCTCTTCTCTCTCCAACAAGTCCATGCAAGGCTCTCCGTTCGCAAGAATGTGGGCAGATGCTCCTAAACACATTCCAAGTACGTTATCTTCTATCTCCTCCGTAGCTGGCTTGTCTCCAAAGAAGCAGCCGGGCTCGTGCCGGAAACGCATGATTTTACTCCCCTGCACAGCCAGATCCATTCCCTGTCTGCTGTCTGTATCTATATAGCAC
>BNWK01000321.1 GCA_025998775.1 Alphaproteobacteria bacterium
TTTTCCCGTCTTCTACTAAATTGTCAACGTCCTCCTCTACTTCCTTTCCTTTTCCTCCGATTCTCACCTTTCTTTTCGTTTTACTAATCAATGCCGCTAGCAACACAATGAATAATCAGGAAGCTGAACAAGCAATTAGAGGAGTCATCACAACTTTTGCCGGGAATGCACCTAAGCCAAATAATCCAGATGATATGACAGTTGCATGGTATGTTGAAACCTGCCTAGACATCCTCAACCAACTAAACTTCATTGTGAGTGACCAAACGACATATCAGACACTACTAACCGCAATGAGTAACTATGTGACAATCTTCACTATCGAGGACGCTACTAAACTCCCGGACTCTAATCGCCTGTTACTTCTTCTGTACAATCTATTTCGGTATACATCTCTAAAAAATGAGCCTTCCCAAGAGGTCAATGCAGCCTTTCCCGGATTTTTGCAAGAGAAATACAAGTATGATAAGAATGACTGGGATTTCATCTCTCTTAGGAAATTCGGTGTCCCTATATTTATGAAGGAAATCAACATATGGCCTTCTACATTCCGGTTTTCAGTCTTTGACAGACTTTTTGATGGTGGTGTCATCTCTAGGACAATGAGATTCGTTTATGATCAACTCACCGACTCTAATCGATACCTCCTTCCAGCATACCGTTTTCGCCGCACAGATTTTAAGCCAACTCTCGATAGTGTTGGAAGCCAATGGTGTCAAATTCAGTTGAATAAGATAGGCATACCTGCTGACAACCCGGTTGAGAAGCTCTTAGACTTTTTGCACCAAATGGACTTCGATATTCCGGGTATCCAATCAATGACAACAGAACAAATTAGGGACCATATTGGTGCCTTCATTGACCGACTAATAGATAAGAACAATTTCATACCAGACAATTCAACAAACCCTCTTCTCTTACAAAAACGTGGTATAGAATTGGAGGACATTACAATACCCCTAAGGATATCAGGTTCGACTCTAAATATGTATCAAACCGTTTTGGCAGCCGTACTGAAAAAGCTTCAATATAAAGGATCCTTTGAAACGTGCAAGATAAAGGGTTTCTTATTGTTCTTTTTGATGCCGAGGCTTCGGGAGACTTCAAAGGATTCTACCTCACTCAAGTGGAAAGAAACCTTGCCACAAAATGAGAGCATGACGAAGTACATGTTACCCTCTAACTATCTGGTTCCAACAGGGGGCAGCCTGGAAAGTGTCTTTGTTAACCCTGATATGACTGCAATTCAGGGAGATTATGCACCGATCGACGACACTATGGAAAGAGAAAACCTTACCGGAGACGGTGAATACACAGGAGACGAGAACTATGAAAACTGGATGGGCTTCCTCGTAGGTCTGGGTCGTAGTTGGATGGTTCAGCAGTTGAGGTTGACGCTGAGGTACAATTACGAGTACACCCCAGAAAAGGTACACGCCAATGAACTATATAACGAAATACATCGTCGAAAATACAGTGGAGATATGGAAAGAGAAGCTGTTGAGAATTTCATATCAGAAAACAGATACACTAATCGCATCCAGGGTCCTAACCCGCCTACATGCAATCTCCTTAGAGACGACCAAAATCTTACATCTTTGGGGGCAATCTTTAAAAGCATAGGGTTTACTCAGCAACACACACAACAATGGC
>BNWK01000322.1 GCA_025998775.1 Alphaproteobacteria bacterium
ATCACGTGTTTTTGTGTTTTTACCAAGTTTCCTACGAACACACAGACTAAGTAACCACATACGCCTTTCATAAGGTGGGGTGCTTAGTAGAGGAGGTTTAGAGCTTTCGATTGCACCTACTCCGAGAATGGAGCGATGAGTATTTGGGGAGAACGGAGGGAAACAAGATTTTCCCCATACAAAACAAAGGGGAGTTGTCCTATGGGGAGAAAAGGACAATTACTACTTCTTTCATTTCTCGGGTTATTTAAGTCGTACGATCTTCGCAGTTGATTCAAAAAAAAGCTCTCACACTCCCCTATCCATTCCCCCACCTTACAAAGGGTGTATGCAGTAACTGAGTCTTGTGTTCGTATGAAACTTAGTAAAATAGAAAAAACACGTGAAATGAGTGGTGTGTATGGGGGAAATAGATCAAACAGTTCCACAAAGCAGTTTTCTTACATCTTCCAGCTCTGTGGCACCTTTTCCCACCACTGTTCTCAAGTGTGTGACTGTACTTTTTTTTTTTTTCCTTCTCCTGCCCTTACCTGCACCAGGCCTCTCAGTCCGGCCTTCCCCCTCCATTCCCACAGGAGTAACCGCTCTCCTTCGTATTTCTCTCACAAACCCGTCTACCAATACCCTTTCAAACGCCACCTTTCTTTTCTTTTCTTACACTTTGGCCGCCCACACATACCCCTCCTATTCTTCTCCCCTATAGGGTCAATTAGCCAACAATGTCTTCCCCCTTCTCTGAGCCTTGTCGCATCGACGACGTTGAATGCCATCTTGTTCCACACCATCGCCATGATGAGCCGTACGAAGGGGGGAGGGAGTGGAGTCGGGCGGACAAACGGTGTGGGCAGGTACAGGGCCTGAAAAGCATGGGAAAGGGGTATTTGGGGAGAAGGGAAGAAAAAGGAAAAAAAGAGTAGTGGCAAGAAAAAATCAAGCAGATACAAGAGGTCTGATGTGAGATAAGTCCAAATTAATGCACAAACCAGACCCCCCGAATTTGGAAAGTGCAAAACCCTTAAGAAAAACACTCGAAATCTGCATACCCACAATGGGATAATACAAACATACAAAATGAACTTCATTCCATTACCCATGAGAAGATATGTATAAAACGCAGTATAATAACACTAGATGAGATGAGGAGAAGGATTTGTGAGCAGTGTATAGGCATATATACTCATATAGCAATAAAAAATGGGTATTTTTTCCAATAAGTCAAAAAAACAACAATCCTATTGAAATCTTTCAAAGAAATTGAATTATTTGATGTATTATTAGGTTTCAAGGAAGAATCAAGTGCAATGGCAATGCCATACATAACGTCCAGTCCGATGTCATTCATCCTCCAAATTATTTCCTTTGGCAATGCAAAAATATGACAAAACTACTCCAAATAAACATTCTTTTCATACAAAAAGCGTGTTTTGTTTTCAATGTGAAAGTATCGTGATAATTCTAAATCTGTTTACCAACCAACTGAGAATTGCCTACTTTTTCCACTTTTGGCAGTTTTACACCCTGGGGAACTCTTTTTCAATAAGATTGCAAAAAACAGTTTGTTCAGCGGTGTTTTCCTCGCTGACATTATCTCCATGAGAGTCCTTATTTGTCTAAGTAGAAAGGGCCTTAGTCAGTTGTAACCATACTTTCCTG
>BNWK01000323.1 GCA_025998775.1 Alphaproteobacteria bacterium
AGCTTTCAAGCTGCAATTTTCTGCATATCTTGAAAGCGATCCGGTCATAAAGTTGATGGAAGTTGCTGCGTATCGTGAGTTGTTATTGAGGAGCCGAATCAATCAAGCAGCCAAAGCAAATTTGCTGGCTTTTGCAACTGGTTCAGACCTCGATAATCTTGCGGCGTTTTATGGAGTCGAGCGAGTGGTTGCACCACAGGCGTTAATTTTATGCCAGTGCAGCACGCACCGAAGCAGTCAACGGATCCAACGTCACGTTGGAAATTCCGACCAGCGAGTAAAAGAAGCCAAGGCGGACTCTCCGCAACCGGGGCTTGTGCGCATTTTGATTCTGTCGAAGGAAAACGGAGGTGTTGTCTCGGCCGACCTTCTGGAAAAAGTTACGGCATACATGATGCGCGAAGACATTCGAATGCTGACGGATACCATCGAAGTTGTTGCCAGCAATATGATCGATGTGAATGTGAAAGCGAAAATCACCTTGATGTCCAGCGCTTCGCCGGAAAGTGCGTGCCGCACACGCGTTATTTAATGCCAGTGGTGCAACCACAATTCTACAAAATCCGAAAGAAACATTGCCGAAGCCATTGATTACAAAGGAAATGCGGATGCTTTGGCTGGATTTAAGTTTAGCGCAATCGGAGCTGGTGACGTTCTGAATTGGGAATATTCACTAGGACAAATAAATATCGATGATTTTCAAGAACGTGTATTAAAAGGGCTGGGATTTCACCGAATTCGCGGCACACCAAAGTCATTGAGGAGCGCATTATCATGGTACGGATTTACGGATGTTTTCATCGAGGAAGAGTCGCCTGGAGCGCATTTTGCGGAATTTCAAATTGGCCTGAATGAAGTCCCAAATGGTTTTGGAGTTGACGCAATCGTCTCAGTTGCAGAGCTTGCAGCGCCTCTGCGTTCACAGTTGAGACGCATATATAATTCTCTATACGATGTGCGCCGGTTCGTATTGGAGTGCGTGCCGCACGCGCGTTATTCAGAAAATGCCTGTGGTGCAACCACATTTTGATATTGCACAACTGCCTGAGGTTGCGCTTGAGCAGCACAACCTCCGAGAGCATTTTAACGCAGCAAAAAATATCGATACATATAGATTGGATTTTGCAAATCTTGACGATGCTCCAATAGACGCTGTCAATCGCGGCAGCGTTTTAGTGCATGTGAGATATGCTTGGAACACCGATTCATTTGAAATTTTTCCAGGAGAATTGCTGCGACCGAATATTTTTGCAAAAGCGTTGGTGGTGCTTTCGGAATCGGTTTTCGGAAATACCAACTCGTGTCTATCTGGAGGCTACAAAAAAATTATCGAAGAGCCATTTGTCCTTTCGTTCAATTTGCTTTCGGAAAATAAAAATACCATAGAAAAAGTGTTGGTCGAAGAGAGATTTTTCCGAGAAAAAATATCTTTGCTTTCAATCGCTTGCGACGATTTTGTTCTGACATCGGTTCGCAATAGAAATTACATTGTTGCGTTTGATGATTATGACACAAACGCAAATAGCGTATTTCTTCGAGATCACGCTGAGATGGTCGCATATCCAGGAGCCAATATTTGGCATGATCATCGCCATTTTTGTGCGCCTTGGGATGCGCAAAATTATACAAAAATCAGAGCAACATAAAATTT
>BNWK01000324.1 GCA_025998775.1 Alphaproteobacteria bacterium
TACACTCCCATAGATGAGCTACATCCTAAAAATCCAGTCAATCCATATGGCCACTCAAAACTGCTGGTTGAGCAAATTCTTAACCAATACGATATTGCTTATAACTTGAAAAGTGTTTGTTTAAGATACTTTAATGTCGTAGGAGCAGATGCAAAAACCAGAATCGGAGAGTGGCATGAGCCTGAAACGCATTTGATTCCCAACATTCTGGCTGCTACCCGAAATAGTAAGAATATTTTCCAATTATATGGAGACAACTACAATACGAAAGATGGGACCTGTGTACGAGATTATTTGAATGTTGAGGATTTGGCAGATGCTCATGTGCTGGCGTTACGTCATCTAATTAACGGAGGCACGTCGGACTCTTTCAATCTTGGAACAGCAAGCGGTTATACCATAATGGAGATACTTGAAGCCTGCGAAAAAGTTATCGGCAAAAAAATAAGAATACAAGTTAATGGCCGTCGAGCCGGAGATCCTGCCGTCCTTGTTGCAGACAATAGAAAAGCAACTGAGGTATTGAAGTGGACACCAAAGCGTCATATTGAAGATAGCGTAGAAACCGCGTACAAGTGGCTGATTCAGTTGGAAAATCGTAAGCAATTCATATAAAACTCGTGGATTACAACGAAAAATACATTGCCATCATAAAATAAATTGGCGGATCTGATAAAACTAAATCTTTTGTTAATTCTTTTGTGCCATGATTTTTATGATATATGCGATGGCGCATGAATCATATGTACACAATAAATATGGAGGAATAAATGGCAACAAGAGTTTTATTATTTGCACTTTGCCTGTTAACTGCTTGTTCGGGACAGAAGGAAGAAAACAAAGTAGTACCAGAACGTAAGAGTGAATCGATACCTTCTGAACAACCAAAAACCATTTCAAATGATTCATTGATTGTAAAAGCGGAATTGTCGAAAGACCCACAAAGCATTATGCTTCAGCAAAAAATAGAAGCATCTAACAATCTTCTCTCAGCTGATGCAGGAACTAAGAATAACCTGAAAGATGATGTAAAGGAAGTAAAAGCTTCGACTGTTACGGCACCGGATGGTTACCAAATTCCCATCAGAACATATACGCCGATAAAGAGCTCCAATAAAGATTTTATTGTGATGTATGTTCGTGACAGAGGCAGGGCTAAAGATGGAATAGAGGAACACGATTCCCAGTGTCGCGAACTTGTAAATACACTCGGAACCGCTGTTGTGTATGCAGATTGCAGAGGTGAATATAAAAAGGACCATCCTTTGGCTATTGCGCTTAACGATGATGTTGCCTGCGTATACTCCTGGCTCACAAAAAGCTATCCAAATATGAAGATCGTTCTTACTGAGGGAAATGTAGCTAAAGAATTGAAAACCACTCTTACTAAAGATACCGCTAAGGATACACATGGAAACGCAGCAACACCATAACTTAAAGGGAAAGATACACTTTTTGTAGGCTTTATTGCGTCCTGAATAAAAGTGGACCTCTTGCAAAATATTCCTCTGTCCAATAATTATGCAAGAGACCACACAAGGCCGCGGAAATAAAGCGCCACGAGAACGTTATAACTCATGTTTGAATGGACTATGTGTCGAGACCTAATGTCGCTAAAAGACCCGTTGCGTAACCGTCCTCTTTC
>BNWK01000325.1 GCA_025998775.1 Alphaproteobacteria bacterium
GCCCAATGTGGAGTTGTCTCGTGGATCCCTGGCAGTCTCTCTCTCTTCAGATCCGAGAAACGAAGGAAAAATACCTGAGGTGAAGGTAGAAAAGGGGGAGGGATCAACATTGACTAGTGAGCTGCAGTTTTCATCGGAAAAGAACGGATGTTGCTTGTATGACTGCTGCATTCGCATTCCCTACATTACTTTTTCCTTTTACCGGGGGCTGTTGATTTTTTCTTTGTGCCAAATTCTCTTCCATTGCTTTCAGCTCATCTGTTGACCTTTCAATCAGACTGAAATCATCAAATACGCGTTTACCGTAATAATAGCAAATGACATCCGCCTCCCTACCAAGCTGGTTACGTAGTTTCAAAATTTTCTCACACGCAGCGTTGAAACCACTACGAAGTCTCCGAGTTCGCATATCCCGTCTGGTGGTCTCGTCACGACTTTCAATTATCGCAAGAACCCTCTCAAGAAAGTCATGAACAGCATTCCACAGCGTAAGATCCATCCTTTTAATAGTGTCAGCAACTGAAAAACAATCATCCAATACATCTCTGACCTGCATCACAACATTCCCAAAATCACTTTCAGGTACTCTCAAGAGCTGGTCAGCAAAATCTACTTCTTTCCCTTCTGTTAAATCAGCAGGTGCCAAAAATCTGAGTAAAGAGAACACTTTACCTGCATTCTTGCCAAAGGGTGTGAGCTGCATCCCATGCCCTCCATCTGAGTCAAGTCCATCACGGGATGCCATGAACAAACCACGCCCCGCCTCGAGCAGTTTTACAACAAGTCCATTTTCAGACAACAAATGTGAGGGTACCTGAGATAGATACAGCGTGTAGAACCAGAGTGTCTGCTCCTCACTCAACCCAGGCAGCACAGACACAGCACGGTTTCCTGAAGACTCTCCAATACCGAACGACTGATCATAAAACTTCAACAGAATACGAAGACGCTCGGGATGGCTTGTATGTGAGCAAGAAGAAGTGGTTGCCAACGTGGATAAATCGGAGAAGTGCTGTCCATGGATCAGTTGTTCCAAATCAGGAACGTTATCTGCGGATACCACATGCTCCTGATCCATGGCTGTGGCTACATATGGCACCGGTGAATCTCCAGTGAAATAGACGTGCAACGTCCCGTTCTGCAGCGTCTCTGCACCTGGTCTCATCAACACAGCTCTCCTTCCAGATCGGGCAATGCACATCAGTGCGTCAACAGTGGGGTCACCTTCGCACTGGATATCAACAAAAGGAATAAACTGACTGAACCCCTCAATCGTTGAAAGCAGCACCATGGGCACTCCTGCCATTGGCATGTCTTGAACGGCTCCGTGAGTTTTCTTCAAACACCGCAGCACCGCAGAGAAGATCACCGGAAGAACCCTTTCAAAGTTAAGCATCTCAGGCATACCAAAGAAATTGGAACAGCATATTTGAATCTGAGAGAAGATCATGTTCCAATTATTCGAGGACTCAGATGATGACAAGGCTTCTGACTCAGAAGACGAGGAAGAAGAAAACGAAGTGGAGGAGGAGGAGGAGGAGGACAATGACGAGGAGGATGGGGAGGAGAAGAAAGAAGATGAAGAAGAAGATGAGGAGGAGGATGAGGAAAAAGATGACGAGGGTTTAAAGCCAAAATG
>BNWK01000326.1 GCA_025998775.1 Alphaproteobacteria bacterium
GCCTACCTTGACCAGCTGCACTCTGGCATACATGGCAGGCGCACTCGCAACCGCGTCCGCGCTGAGACGGGGCGACTCTCGCTGCAGAAACTCCTCAAGCCACAGGCGGTCAGGCTCGAGGACAGGAGGCTCGGGTAGGGAAGCAGGCACAAGAACCGCAGGCTCAAGACTGAGGGGAGAAGTGGAGGTGGATGAGGAAGATGAGGAGGACGAGGAGGAGGAGGAGGAGGAAGATGTGGAAAGGGAGGAGGAAGATGTGGAAGAGGAGGAGGAGGAGCTGGAGGAAGAGGAGGAAGATGTGGAGGAGAAGGAGGGGGATGGGGAGTGCGGCGCATCCTTCTTTGTGTGTGATGTGAATTCTCTCGTCTCCAGAACCAACCCAGTGTGTCTTACGAGATACGCTCTGCAGCGTCTTGAGAGGGTGCTACGGGTCGCTCTCCGCACAGCTGATCTCTCGTTTCATTACGATCCGAGACACGGAGGGTCGGTGGCGCTGGTGCGTCTGCCAGATGGTTGGGACACCGAGTGGGTTGAGCAGTATTCTCAACTTGCTGATGACCAGGACCGTCAGATCGCCTTAGACCTCGCCGCTGCAGAGGCGGCTCGTGCTTGCTCTTCATCCTCCTCTTCATTCTCGACTCTTTCTCTCTTCAATTCGTCCTCCTCGTCGGCTTCCTCGTCCCCGTCTTCATCCTCATCTTCACCCTGTCCGTCCTCTTCACCCTCATCGCCCCTTTCCTCTTCCTCGAGTTCTTCATCATCTTCCCCTACGTTCACTGTGTCTACCATTACCCCTTCAGCATATCCCTCTTCTACCAAACACAGCATTGACATAGAACACATCCAGCAACCCTCCACAGACGAACATGCCGAAGCAGGAGGGACAGGTGAACGGTTGCTTACCCTGGAAGATGTAGAGGTGAGTGAAGAAGAGTGGTGGACGGCACTTGAGTTCCATGACTACTTGGTGAGTGTGCATGGAGAGGTGGAGGGGAACAGGTACAGTAAGGATGGGAGTGGGGGAGGAAAGGATCTGGCTGTTGAGGGCAGTTTAATAATGCGTGTGCGATGTGAACCTGGTTGTCTGGTGTATGTGGAGGGAGAAGGAGACAAGCCAACTTCTGATGAGATAGAAGATCATCTGTGTGGAATGGCACAAGGAGTCTGTGCGCACCTCTCCGCACAGGATTTGCCTTGCACAGACATGTGGGAAAAAAAAGAAAGAGTTGAAAAGTCCGGGGAGATAGAAAAGGAAGGAGAGGAAGAAGGAGGGGGAGAAGGAGAAGGGGATAACTCCAAGATTATTTCTTTCTACCAAACCAAGATTCTGCCCCTCCGCGTACATGCTCCTCCAATGTCCGTTCCTCCTTCTTCTTCTTCCTCTTCCTCTTCCTCTTCTTCTTCCTCTTTCCCTTCTTCTTCTCTTCCTTCCTATTCCTCTTCTTCTTCCTCCTCCCCTTCTTTTTCTTCCCCTGAATTTTCTGAACCTTCTGAATCTTATTTCTCTTCTTTTTCTTCTCTCTCTTCTTCTTCTTCTTCTTCTTCTTCCTCTCCTTCTTCTTCTTCTTCTTCCTCCTCTTCCTTTTCTTCTTCTTCTTCTTCTTCTTCTTCTTCTTCTTCTTCTTCTTCTTCTTCTT
>BNWK01000327.1 GCA_025998775.1 Alphaproteobacteria bacterium
TTGGCAGCAAAAGCATGGAGAAAGACACAGATGTTGGTAGCTTGTTGCCCAATGAGAAAAAGAAAAGGAAAAGAGAATTTGATGTTGATGTTGCATTATCAACTCTCACACCTGATTCTGCATACTCTATCTCTGCCTCTCCCTTTCCCCCTTCCTCATCTTCCTCTTCACCTTCTTCTCCGTCTTCATTGCTCTCTGTTTCCTCCTCAGCTCTCTCTGCACAGTGGTCTCTCCTCCTCTCCTCCTATGAGACCATCCTCATACTGGCTCTTCTCCTTCCTTTCCACTACACCCTTCTACCATCCATTTCTCACCCCCCCTCGCCCTCCTCCTCCTCCTCTTCTTCCTCTTCTTCTTCTTCTTCTTCCTCCTCTTCCTCTTCCTCCTCTTCCTCCTCTTCTTCCTCATCCTCCTCTTCTCCGCCACCTTCTTCATCTTCTTCAACTACTTCTTCTTCTTCGTCTTCTGACCCACCTATAGAAAGTGCAGCTGAACTTCTGAGCAGACTGTGCGTGTTGCTCACCCAGGTCCCAAACATCCTTACAGTCGCCAGCGTCTTCTCCTTGCTGAACCGCGTCGTCTGCTCCTTCACGTCCAACCCTCCCGCCCCCTTCACGTCCGACACACACCACTACGTGCATCCTATGGGCAGTAGCGGCGGCGAGAACGGGGAGAACAACAAGTGGTGGAAGGGGGAGATTCCGAAAGACCCAGAAGAAGAGAAGGCACACTACAAAAAGCACAACCTCGAGATCCTCGGTCGCATCTGCTCACTGCTGCGGCAGCTCGGCTCCCCTGCGTCGCACTTCATCCCCTGGGCGCTGGAGATACACCACTGCCTATGCATGTACGTGTTCAGGATGCCGGAGTTCCACCACCTGACGCAGGAGAAGGAGATCGCCGGGGCGCTGCACGACGTGTGCGTGAAGAACCTGCGCGACCAGCGGGACTCGACGATCTACTGCTACCTCTCCACGGACGGGACGGACGGGGTGGGGTCGATGGGAGTGTTCGACTGTCGCGTGCGGTCGTGGTCGAACACTTGGAAGCTGCTCGAGAAGCACCTGTCGATGAAGGAGATTGATGCGCGGGGAGGGACGGCGCCGATTCTGCTGGAGCATGTGGTGGCGATGTGCTGGGAGATGGGGATCAACTTCTGGCTGCAGGTGCTGGGGATGACGGTGGACAACGACAGCACAGGCATTGCGCTGGCGAAACGCGCGTCTCTCATCATCCCGTACTGGCGGTACGGCCCCTCGTACGACCATCTGCTTGCGCTGGCGCAGAAGTGGCTTGACGTCGACTTTCCGAAGGACAGAGAGAGGCTAGAGAGGCTATTAAAGAAGATGCGGCTAAAGGGTGTACGTGGGCTAGATGATATAATAAGGGCAGTAATGGGAGGTGGAAAGAAAGAGGGTGGAGGGAATAAACCGTTTTTTCTACGGCGGTATGATCACACCACACCACGGTACTGGGAACCATGGGTGGAACCGAAGGAGAGGGCAGTACGTGCTAAATATGGAGGGAGATTAGAAAGCAAAGAGAAAGAGAAAGAGGGAGGGAGGGAGAGGCTAGTGAAAGAAAAAGAAGAACAGAAGGATGAGGGAGTGGATGATGGAACGGAAGAGGAAGAGG
>BNWK01000328.1 GCA_025998775.1 Alphaproteobacteria bacterium
GTTTATACATGTTTATGAGATACGAATTTTTGTTAACCGGGAGGTTTTTGCCATTTAATTTGTTTGTTGCTGTATGCCCGTTTTCAGGTGATTGTTGAAGCTGGTGCACGTGCTGTGATGAACTGCTGAGGCTCATACCGCGGAAGTGCCTCAGACTTGTGCTTATCTTCGATTTCATATAATTAAAATTCGTGAAATCCTCATTAGTTTTGAGTTGTGAAAAAACAAATTCGTGTTAGAGGCCGTTTTCAAAATTCTGGCTATGGCTATTCTGACCGTGAATTTCACGGCGTGAAAAAAAAATTGGAAAGTGATTTGCACTTAATTTCACTCATATCTATCGCGGAAAAATAATACTGGTGAGGGTTTCCTCTTGAAAAAGAAATTGAAAAAAAGCCTGATTCCTTTAACAAATCTGGATCAGTAGTCAAAAACTCAATCTTTAGCAAAGGTCTTAAGTGGAAACTTTGATCCGTAGAAGCACCGCTCACCTGAAACAACCATAAATAACCAAACTGAAAATAAACATCCTAAACAAGCCATGAGAATTCAAAACAATGTAGAGGAGAGCGACCATAAAAATTCACTACAAAAAAAAAATCTCCACCCAAAAGGTTCGAATCTTACTAAGTAAAAATTAGGGTAATTTTTACTATCCTCAATAACTTGTGATTGTTGGACACAAAGAGATTATAATCTGATGGAGTTTAATGTTAACAACTTGAATGTTGATACGGTTCCATGGATAATTCGTAAAAGTGAGAGTAATGTGATTGCTGGAAAATATTCCACACAAACAACATCCTCTCAACATTTTGGTGATCAGACCACATCACTCACAACATCCACCTCAATACTTCATTCTCTGTTGTCACATAAGTGTCCATTATCCATTCATTGTCATCCTTTCAATCTCGAATATAACCACGTTTTGTTTGTTGATTCATTTTAGATTTGTATTGTGTTGTTTAGATTCAGTATACTTCTCATTGCAATCCTCCATCTTTAACTGAAATGGTTTTTCCTGTGCCTTTACTCTCGTTTGAATGTTTCGTACCTGCTTATGTTTACTTTTTTTTTCGAGATCTTCTTTGTTGTTTGTTGATGATCACAAAGCACTCAATGAAATGATGGAACATCTTGAAAAACCACATATTCGTGAAATAGCCATTGATTTGGAATATCATAGCATGCATTCTTTTAGGTATGTCATAATGGGTTGTTTTTTTTGCTTGAGATTTTTGTTTTTTTTGTGCAGAGGTCACACCTGTTTAATTCAATTGAGCACACGTGAACGTGACTTTATTATTGATGCAGCTAAATTTGTTGAAATGGACAAAGAAAAGAGAAAAAATGTTTATAATAGGACAAATTTTACCAACAATCTACTGACTAAGCAGGATATATTAAGCAATGTATATCCGCCAAAACTTGCATTTTCTTTTCTTTCGGATGTTCTTTCTTTCTATTCATCTTCATCTTCTACTTCTGAAAATACTTTGGTTATAAAATGGAGAAAGAATGTTAATGAGTTTTTGGTTCATAATCGACAATTTATCGCATGTCAGGAAGGGATCACAGAAATGCTTGCACCATACAGGCCGTTGAATGTAACAGTTAATAAAAGTTATA
>BNWK01000329.1 GCA_025998775.1 Alphaproteobacteria bacterium
AGTTTCTTACTCTAGCAGAGCGTCTTCATGGTATTTTCATTGCGGATGCTCCAGATATCGAGGCCGATGCAGTTGATTTTGCAGACAATTTAAGCCATTCGAGAGCGTATGTTGTTTATCCGAAAGTCATCAACACCAAAAATGAAACGGTTCCTGCAAGTTCGTATGTTGCTGGAATTATAGCAAAAACCGACAATGAGACCGGTTTCTGGTGTTCTCCCTCAAACAAAAAAATCAATGGCATTATTGGACTTTCGAAATCCATCGACTTTTCGCTTGGTGATTTTGCGTGCAAGGCCAACTATCTCAACGAGAATAACATCGCAACAATTATCAACCAGGACGGGTATCGTCTGTGGGGAAATCGCACATGCTCTCCTGATTCCAAATGGCAATTTCTCTCGGTAAGACGCACCGCTGACATCATCGACGACAGCATTTTGAAAGCGCATCTGTGGGCAGTTGACCGGAATATCGTGAAAAATTACGTCACGGACGTTGTGGAGAGCGTAAACGCATACCTTGCAAATTTGAAATCATTGGGTGCAATCATAGATGGAAAATGTTTTGCAAATGATGAGCTCAACACTCCATCAAACATTGCAGACGGAAAAATCTATTTCGATTTTGAGTTCGTGCCATCGTATCCAGCAGAAAAAGTTACGTTTAGATCGTATTTGGACATAGGGCTCAACAGCACGTTTTTGGCAGTTTAAAAGCAGCCTGAGGCTGAGCGTAAATTCGCTCCGCTAGGGTTTATAAAGAGGAGGAAAAAATGTTACCAAAGATACTTAAAAATTTCAATGTGTTCGTTGATGGACGAGGCTATGCCGGAAAAGTTGAAGAGGTTTCACTGCCGAAATTATCTCTAAAAACCGATGAATTTCGAGCGGGCGGAATGGACGCGCCAATCGAAATTGATCTTGGCATGGAAAAATTGGAGGCGGATTTAACTTTCGCCGAATATGATTCCGAGCTCATCAAATTATTTGGTTTGACCGAGGGCAACGAAGTGGCGTTGACCTTACGCGGCGTGATTCAAAGTACCGGGAATGCAGACTCCGTGATCATAAATCTACGAGGCATCATTAAGGAAATGGACTTCGGCAGCTGGAAACCAGCGGATAAAGCAACGCTCAAGTGCTCGATTTCCTGCTCCTACTACAAGTTGTCCATTGCAGACAATAATCTCGTTGAAATCGATGCTGTAAACATGATCCGCAAAATTAATGGAGTCGATCAATTGAGCAGTCATCGAACAATTTTAGGCATATAAGAGGTAAATATGGAAAAAGTAAAATTAGAAAATCCAATCAAAATTGACGGTGTTTTGGTGCATGAAATTTCATTGCGGAGACCAAAAGTTCGGGATCGCCTTCTGGTTGAAAAGGGAAACGGCAGCGATGCCGAAAAAGAAGTGAATTTCATTGCAAATTTAGCGTCGATCACTCCTGAAGATGTGCAGGAAATTGATCTACAGGATTACGCGAAAATCCAAGATGTGTTGCGCAATTTTTTAGTCCAGCCGGATCGGCCTCAGAATTGAGGCATGCTGTTTTGGCAATGGCATCCCATGCGAATGGTGGAATTTCCGAATGGTTGGACATGGGGTTAGATGA
>BNWK01000330.1 GCA_025998775.1 Alphaproteobacteria bacterium
TTACAGCCCGGTGTTTCTCT
Organism: Alphaproteobacteria bacterium; assembly: GCA_025998775.1. Lineage (GTDB taxonomy): Bacteria > Pseudomonadota > Alphaproteobacteria > UBA3830 > UBA3830 > BNWE01. Next base: position 21 of record BNWK01000330.1, read on the forward strand.
TCAAACCTTTCGGATTCCACCTCGCGATGGACACCATGTCCTCCAGATTCCTCTGGCCAGTGAGACATTACTCCCACTTTCAGATATGGCGCTCCTCATCTGAGCGCCAGAGGGACTTTAACCCTCCGGATCAGTGCCCTGCCCGGCACACAATATGGGCTCGTCGGACTTCTCACTTTCCTTCCGTCAGGATCCTCCTTTATAGGGATTCTCCATCAGTACCTCTTGCGAGGAGAATGTGAGATCTCTCCTGTTCCACTGCGATACTATGCACGCTCGCCAGGTTCTCAGACCACGACAGAATTCCATACATCTCGCGATATCGTCATATGGAATGTTGCCTGCTTCCAAATCGAAAGAATCGGCTTCTGCCACTAGCTCAATTTCGAGGCTCAATCACTTCACGCTTACGCATTCCGGCTCTCGTGCTCTCGGCCCTACGCTTAATCCTGGCGTCACCGCTTCAGATCCAAGGACTCGATACCTGGTGCTCGCTAGGCTTTCCAGGGCTGGGCTGCATCCAGCTGTATCTCAGCAGCTTACAAATAATGCTCATTTCTGAGCTTTAAGTGAAAATGGCGTTCACTATGTTCACGCCACTTTGCAGGACGCACCGTCTTCTGGAATCTCTTTTTTTAGTTTCTCGTATTTTTCTACAAAAGCTGCCTGCTCAATTGGATTCGCTTTTGCCGGTACTGGACGCGGCTTTATAAACGAAAACCGTGACTTTTCAACCAACTAGTCATGCCTGCAACCGTATACTCAATTCCGTATACTTCTTTTATGTAAGCACAAATCTCAAGCGCTTTCAGATATGTACGCGACTCAAGATGCTTGATTAACTCCGATGATTGCTCTGCAGAAAGCTTGCTTTCAGAGCCTCCAACAACAATCGACAGCTTTTTATCTGATCGATATTCATCAACATGTTTGCTGACTGTCTCCTCATCTAACAACAGGACTTTCGATATCTCTCTGTAACTCCAGCCTGTATTCGACATCAATACCGCTTTTATACGATCAGCCGTGCGCCGATCCTTTTCGGTTCGGTGCTTCTGCTTCAGCTCTAACTCTTCTTCTTGCGTTAAAAAATTTTTCATAACATATCTATAGCATATCTTTAGGCAATTTCCAAGCAATTATTCACGAGAGGTATAACAACAGAAAGAGACGCAGGAATAAATCTGCTGACGAGATGGGATATTCTGCAGAAATACGACATCAAATGCGGAGATTTTAAAGAAATGTCGAAATCTTCGTTTTTCTCGAAGCATTACGAGTACGACGGCGCATGGCTGTATGTGGAAACTGAAATACAAGCTTTTTTCAAAGATTATGGAGAACAAAAATGACTGACACACAGAAAAAGCAATCTAAGAAAGCAGCTGAAGCAGACTCGAAACCTGCTCAATTGGCAAAGTTGGTGTATGACGGTATCGTTCGTTATATAAAAGCGGAAAACGCTCGAAATGGAGAGAAAAAGAAGGTTTTTTCGCTTGACTCTGACCGGAAACGGAGAGTTAATGTGTATGGTGATAATTGACAAAACGGAGAGTGCAAATGGATAAAATTAAAAACAATGAAAAAGATATGAGCGTG
>BNWK01000331.1 GCA_025998775.1 Alphaproteobacteria bacterium
AGGAAGGGTTGGATGAATAAAGAAAAAAAAGGGCTTAATAAAAAAAAGAAAAAAAAAACGATTGTAGTCCTCCGACTTTATGATTGCGCTAGACTCATATTTCCAACCAGAGAAGAGGTTGAAGTGATGAGGTGTTGACAGATGCAGAGGGGCAAACTCAAGTCCGAGGACAACGAAGAACTGACGATGACAAGTGTAGACATCCCACACAGTGTATTTTTTCGCGTCTGAGTAGAAGAGCTCAATCGAGGACAGCTCCTTGCGGACGTCCTTTTCCGCGACAATGCTCAGCTTTGGACCCTTTATGACATCATCGTATTCCTAAGTTAAGTATTAGTGTATGTGATAAATGAGTGCGAGAAAGGGAAATCATAACCTTGAGGACATATAGACCTTTCCCTGAGACATTTCGGAGAAGACGACTGAGACCAGTGATGACATCTGCATCTGATTGGAATTCGTAAGCGCTCTTGCAGATGTCGTAGAGGTAGTACTGATCCGCAGGCCAGAGGACAATATTCCTGAAATCAAGATCTGGTGGTGGTATGTCTAGATCATCATCATTGTCATCAAAAATGATTGATTGACTTTGTTCCTTTTTCTCTTCCATCTCTTTCTTTGTATCAGCAAAGACTTGTTTAAGAAGTAAATCAGCCATATCAAAAAAAATTTATGTCCAAAATTGGACGTGAAAAGTCTCTGAAAAAGTTGGTCCTTATATTCACAAATTCACGTTTTCGATTGATGGGTCTGCACCCTTAATTTTTTTCTTAGTAATCGACCCATGATTCGAAAGTGTCAATTTGTGTTTATAAAGAGCAGAAAAAAAAGGACTTTCAAAAAAAAAAAATGTCAAAGGTTGGAGAATTGAAGAAGACAAGAATCACTTCATATGGAAATGGAAAGACATACAGTGATGCAGAGATTACTGCTTTGAACATATATTATCGTGATGCGTCTTTGGGTAGTAATAAGCAGCTGGTCGTTGTAGATGCGTATAATGTACCAATAAAGATTTCACCGAACTCCGAACCTCATCCAAAAATATGGTTAGTCATTTTTTTTTCTTCTCTTATTTTTTTCTTAGGATTTCTCCCAAAGGTCCATTTTTGTTCTTGAGGACGTTGAGAAATGGAATCCTTCAGAAAAGGGAAGCTGAGAGGTTGAAGATATTTGAAGACAGGATGGAAGAGGATGAGGATGAAATAAACGAAGAATCAGAAGAAGAAGAGAAAAGTAAAGAAGACAAGATAGTCGAGGACAAAGGTAAAGAGAAAGAATCGGAAGTCGAGGACAAAGGCCAGAAGGAAGTCGCTGACGAACTGATTTCTCAGTTAGTCCTGGATGCTCGTGCTCTCAACAATTTGTTTCAAGAATTGATCACCGTGAAAAGTCCTTTTAGTCCCGGGTACAAGACATCCCTTCAAATCGCTGCACCCAAGAATTCACCTTTGTGGTTTCTTTTTTTCCTCACTTTCATTTCTCATTTACTTTCCCTTTCTTTTTTAATAGGGACATGAAGCGTGAACTCGAAGCGCTGATATGGGTATTCAACAGAGCCATCTACCAGGACATGGAAGAGGACGAAGAAGAAGAGAAGGAAAA
>BNWK01000332.1 GCA_025998775.1 Alphaproteobacteria bacterium
GTCTTGCCTTCTTTTCCATCCAATCTTTTATGTACCCGAAGCATCGACTGGAGTTCCCGATTCTGAAATAGTTCGTCCAACCCCTTAATATTGGATTTACCTGTTGGATGATCCTATCAAGTGGTTGAGACTGATGCCTTCTGAACACTTCCTTGATTTTCCTCAGAAGTTTCGTTCGTGCCGCCATCTTCGGCGTTTTCTGTACACCCCACTTTCCGTTTGGCGTTCTCTTTCTTCTGAAATAGAACCTGAGAAAGCTGAAGCTTTCGCCTTTCACTAAATCTCCCTGTCGTGTCTTCTCTAGGTTGAGCTCTACGTCTATCTTTGCCAGTTCCTCGCGCAGACGCTTATTTGCAGCCGCAACCAGCCATTCCCATTTCTGATGACCGTCGATCAATATGACCATGAGAGTCAGCGCCAGGCACTTCCCACGACGCTGCTCGCAGAACAGAGCGTGAGCCTCTCAGCTCACTCCGCTCCCATTATCCAACCGGCGACCCAAGCCCCAGCTTCCAGTGAACGAACAGGTATGGTTCACGTTTTCTCACGCTTCCCAACCAATATTTCGCTCTTTCTCTGTGTCTTCGTAGTCTTTTGTATTTTCTTGTTGCCCAGCGTACCAGGTATCTCTCCATGTTCTTCAGACAGCAGTACATGGCCGATTTGTAATATCTTCCATAGTAATTTACCCATCCTTGCACGTATGGATTGAACATCCTCGCTAAGTCTGTGAGAGTTTTGTCGCTTCTCAGATGCACCTTCCAGCTTGTGCGGGATTAAGACATATGAGACGGCCGATCTCCACCATAGGTTGAATTAATATACTCCATAGGTGTCTTGCCTTTCAACCATCGATGTGGTCGATAATAATTATATTTGTGAACGGCCTTTTGGAGCTCGACACGCATTTCCTCCAAGGTTGTAGCATGCAAGTCATCGCGAGCATAAAACTCCTCTCGCATAGAGCGATTTGATCGTTCGACGCCGCCGTTATACTTGAGAGCGTAATCTATTTTGTGTAAAGGCTTGGAATCATCCTCCGTCTAAGCTGCCATTTTGTTCAACCTAACGTCGAACAGGATAATCAACTGTGAATATATAATACCCCAGTTATTAACTTTTGTCGTCCATTTTTTCTCAAGTCTTCTAATTCCCAGGAAGAGGCTCTTAATCAGAGCATCTTCCGAGGGAAAAGTCGGCCTGTTTTTCGTTACTTTCCGCATACATCGGTTGAAGGATTCGATCGGATTCGTCGTATAAATCAGTCGCCGAATCTCTTGCGGAAAAATCCAAAACGTCGACAGCCGCTCCCAGTTATTGCTCCAACTCCTTGAGATATAAGCATATTTTTCATCCCACTTTTCGGCAAAATCGTCTAATTTTTGCTTTCCGATATCGGCCGTCGAAGCTGTATAAATAGCTTTAAGATCTCCGCAAACCTCCTTCAAATCCTTATATGACACATGTTTCACTGAATTCCCAATCTGATGAACGATGCATTTCTGATGATGAGAATCCGGAAAACAACTCTTGATTGTATCATCCAGCCACTTCAGATTGTCAGTACAAAAAATAAGAATCTGTTGAACTCCACGAGCTTT
>BNWK01000333.1 GCA_025998775.1 Alphaproteobacteria bacterium
AAGAAGGAGGCTGCAGAATAGACACCAGTGCAGGACTGCTAACAGGAGAAGAAGCAGATGGAGACGACGGAGGAGGAGCTACAGGAAGGAGAGAAGGTGAAGTGGATAATGCTGGAGAAGCAGACAACGCAGGGGAGCCTTTCGTCTGCTCTGCCTGTTTCACGCGCCGTCGGCCGAACATTACAGAGGGCGTGGGCAGCGGCGTCTGGCTGACGATGAAGATCCGCTCATACATGCTGTACAGCACGCCGAACATGCGCTGCAGCGTCGCAGACACGAAGAGGGAGGCGGGGGTGACCTTTCCTTTCAGGTGTGGGGAAGAAGCAGCAGCGGAGGAGGCGAGAAGGGCGGTGGTAGAGGAGATGCGGGGGTTGTAGTAGAGGGTGGGTTGTGCGAAAAGGAAGAGGGATGCATTGTACTGCTCTACGAGCGGTGAGACTGCATAGGTGGGGAAAACTGTAATAGTCTCATCATCATCAGCAGCAGCATCAGCATCGCCGCTGCTGTTGCTCTTGTTTCCTCCACCACTCTCCTCCTTGCTCTTATTCTCCTTCTTCCTCTTCTGTTTGGTCAATTCTGTCTTTCCAACGAAGCTGCGGTAGAGTGTAGACATCTGTACTATGTCCTGCACAGTGTGCAAAGCGACGTCGACAGCAGCGGTGGGACAGATTGTGGGCACAGTGGTGAGGAGAGCTACGTGGCTTCCACCGTTACGTCGTAGCTGGAGCTGCGTCTGGAACGGGGCCTGGACCTGGGCTAAGGATAGAAGTTTCGGGGGCGGGGGAATGGAAGAAGAGGATGAAGAAGAGGAGGGGCTGGAGGAGGAGGAAGAGGAGGAAGAGGAACTGGAAGAGGAAGGAGGAGAAGAAGAGAGAGAAGAAATAGTGGTGGCGGTGGAGAAGGGAAATGGCTGGGAATTAACAGGGTAAGGAGCAAGAACCAATGATGATGGTGATGGAGAGAACGGGATTCCCGACCAGTTCACATTAAGAAAGACGGGAGATAGGTTGTGTTTGCGGGAGAAGAGTGTGGAGGTGTTCAGCTTTTCGCGAAGAGAGTTGTAATTGATCATTTCCAAGAAGCCGTTCCAGACTGCATACACACGCAGAGAAAAAAGGATTGATACGGATTGGGTAGACGGTGAAGAAGTTGAGAAGGCAGTAGGGGCGGAGGAGGCTAGAGGAGAGGGAGGTGACGATGCAGAGGGAAGACTTTCGGGTGAGTGTGTGGTGGTGGTTGCTGAAGGTAAGGAAGGGAGAACCACTCCATTGCCAGATGTGTACACCTGTGAAAGATCCAATGAAAAAGCACTGTCAAACACGTCTTTACTGTCATCACTCTCCTCCACGGCACTGACGTTTGGATTGTGTACGAGGTGAAGTGGGAGCGGGAAGTCTATCCAACCGCTGTTATCACGTGGAACAATAAATGTCGCTGGGGCTGATTCGACATGAGAGCCACCAACAGGTGTATATTTTCCAGTGACAGAGAGGAGGAATGGTGAAGGGGACACCGAAGATGCTGCTGGTTGGGACTGCTTGATCGACACACGAGCAGAAACGCCAACCACAGTGAAATGGTTCTTCCTGTTAATAAGCA
>BNWK01000334.1 GCA_025998775.1 Alphaproteobacteria bacterium
AGCCTGTTGGAGTGGACGCCATTAAGAGGAGTCTGCAAGAAAAGGGAAATTTTTTAGATCCGGACTATCTCATGGGCACAATTGATTGCATGTTAGCAATTTCGAAAATTAAGGATGGCAAGAGTCTGGGCCTCTTTCAGGTACGATTGAATCCGGATTCAACAGAGAGAGAAATTGCCGCAGAGCTGCTGTTTTCTTCTAATGACAACAAAGCAAGTGCTCACATACGTAACCAGCTTATGGTTGCTCGTGTGCAAAATCAGGCGGTTTCCATAATAGGTCGTACAAATATTCTACTGGAATATCTCAGACTAATCTGTGCAGTGTCGCAGTCTTCGGAGTTGGTGACGAAAATATCCCGAAAGCCGGGTTCGCTTCTTCTTCTCCTAGGCGAGAGCATTCCGAAAGAAATGGGACCAGATATGGATGCCGCAATGCAGTTGTATACTGGCGCTGATAGAGATGCTCTCTGGAATCAAATTGCACACTGTCGACGCGTTGGTGAAACTCCGGATCCAGCATATCTATTGCCTATGCCGACTCCGGCTCCTAATGATCCAGCTTTTGAACTTAAGAAAGCCTTAGCGGAAGGCACAATGGCGAAAGCAATTGTTATCCTTATGAATACGCTACTATATTCAAATATAAGAGAAAAAGATAAGGAACGTTGCAGGAAACTCATTGACGCTTTTCCTTGTTTTGGAATGGGAACGTGGATTTTAGATCATTGCCATGGTCCATTCAGGCTTGGTATGGGAGCGGGAATTTCCGTTCTGACTCCTCCGGAAGAATTGAATAAAGACAATGTTAAAAGAGTTGCAGCAGCAACTGGCAAAAGTGAACAAGAAGTACGCCGCAAGGTTACAGAAGATCTCGAAAAAAGTAGACTATTGGCAAAGACCGCAGTAAAGGAGTGCCAAGTTTTTTCGCCGCAAGCTGCCATAAGACTTGTGAGACATCTTGATTCGAATGACCTGGAGATACTTTTTGGAAAAATAGCATTTGAGGGGCAGGACAAGGAAAGAGTCGGCCATCCCATTGTAAATATGTCCCGAGTATCAGCTTATATTAATGATTTCTTTGCTTTTACGAAGCTGCTACTTATTCAGTTGGGCGATGAATTTCCAGCTGCTTTCGACATACTTCTGAAAAAATCCCAGATACAATCATTTAAAGACGTTGAAAAACTTAGAAAACGTAGTCCTGCTTTACCAATAGTAACGATTCCCAATGATGTTTTGTGCGATTTCATGAAGCAAGCCTGTTGTTTTTCATCTGGACATAGTGAAGGCGAGCAGACGATAAATAAAAACGAACAGATAATGTGTGCACTCTTTGAAAAAACTGGAAGATTTAGTCCAGAATTTGCCCAAAGGTTGATAGATTCAAATAATTTTTGCGCTCTGCCAGAGCTCATTATGTTTATCGATGGTATTGAAAAACCAGCAATCATTGAGACCACAACACAAGCGTTGCTGACGAGAGCAGAAACACCTGGAATTGGTTACAACGCAATGATGGCTCTATCGAGAATATACGCGTATTCCAACGTTAAAATTCGTGCAGATCTCATAAATAAATTGCTTTCACTTGG
>BNWK01000335.1 GCA_025998775.1 Alphaproteobacteria bacterium
GACCGCTTTCTATATAACCAATTACTCTCGATCTCAAATCTTCGCTATATGCATTCATTTTTACAACTCCTAATACTATCGAAAGTATATCATATCATAAAGACCATTCATAGCGAATCGCGTATACTCATGTGTAAACCCCTTTCTGAACAACAAGCTCAGTAGGAGTTTACACCTTAACTGAATCTTTAGGCCAAGCCTTTAGAGTCTCACTAGTCAAACTAGTGGCTTACCTATCAACGAGTTAATAACTGGGGTATTATATATTCACAGTTGATTATCCTGTTCGACGTTAGGTTGAACAAAATGGCAGCTTAGACGGAGGATGGTTCCAAGCCTTTACACAAAATAGATTACGCTCTCCTTAATCCCGCACAGCCTCTCTAAGAATATCAGCGATTCTTTCGTCATAGTTAATTGCCGAAATCATATGCACATTTTTCTGATACTTATCTTCGAACTGCGTTTTTATGTCCAACGCTTCCTGCTCATCGATAGAATCAACTTTATTTAAAACGATTATCTCCGGCTTTGTGCCAATTTCGTAATCGTGCAGAGAGATTTCATTTCTCACGGTATCATAGGCTCCCATAACATCTTCCTGAGTTATGTCTATGAGGTGAATGAGAGCGCTGCATCTTTCAATGTGCGCGAGAAACTTATGCCCCAGCCCACGTCCATCATGTGCACCTTCAATCAGTCCGGGAATATCAGCAATTACAAATTCGCGAGAATCCACATAGGCCACTCCCAATTGCGGAATAAGCGTAGTAAACGGATAATCTGCAATTTTTGGTTTGGCTTTTGTTACCATCGATAGAAAAGTCGACTTTCCGGCATTTGGCAGTCCAACTAAGCCAACATCTGCAATTAACTTCAACTGGAGCCATACCCATAGCTCTTCTCCAACCACTCCATTTTCAGCTCTTCGTGGCGCCTGATTTATGGAGGATTTGAATTTATTATTTCCGCGTCCGCCACGTCCGCCTTTTGCGATAACAACTTGCTGTCCTTCGTGAACGATATCGGCAAGAACGAACTCATCATTTTCGTCTAGTATTTCTGTGCCAATGGGAACTTTTAGCACAAGATCAACGCCACCAGCTCCATATTTATTGCTTCCACTGCCGTTTTCGCCTCTTTTCGCAGAAAAATGCTGCTGATACCTGTAATCAATGAGTGTATTGAGATGATTGGCACCCTCAATTATTATGTCGCCCCCTTTCCCTCCGTCACCACCGTCTGGACCTCCGTATTCCACGAATTTTTCCCTACGAAAACTGAGACAGCCGTTGCCTCCATTACCGGCTTTCAAAAAAATCTTGGCTCTATCTAAAAATTTCACGCCACACCACATAGCTAGCAGTCAGGAGGATAATCTCTTTCGCGCAACTTTGTCAATTAGTTTTTTGGAGATCAGCAGGGCGGCCTCATGAAAAATTTTAGTATGAGAATAAGAAGAAATGGTGTGCGGGATTAAGAGATATGAGACGGTTTATCTCCCTTATGGGTTGAGTTAATATACTCCATAGGTGTCTTGCCTTTCAACCATCGATGTGGTCGATAATAATTATATTTGTGAACGGCCTTTT
>BNWK01000336.1 GCA_025998775.1 Alphaproteobacteria bacterium
AAGCCGTTAAGATGATGGAGGAAACAACGAAGGCAAGAGATGAAGCAGTGAGAGAGAGGGAGGATCTTGAGAGGAGATACGCCGCTGCAGTGAGAGAGAGGGATGAGCTGAAGAGGGAACGTGTGCTGTGTGTGTGGGAGTCTATAAGTGTGTGTGTGCATGTTCGTACGTGAGTGTGTGCGTGTGCGTGTGAGTGAGTGAGTGAGTGAGTGAGTATCTCTGTATTCCAAATTTGAATATTTGCGTTATGACTATATGTTATCCATCATTATAACAAGGCACGCACATATTGCTGTACACAACTATTTACTTATCTGTACACATCTATTTAAGCATCTGTGGTATGAACATGTTTCGTAATCTGTATGCGTGTCTCTGTAAGTACATATCTACGCACAAATCTATGTGTTACTTCCCCATTCTAATGCAAGAGCTAAACTCAAAACCACCCTCACCACACAACACACATCCACCGCCGTCCCCTGCTGCTGACTCTGCTGCTGCTGTTTCAGGTGTGCTTGTGTATTTTGTGGGTATACTTGTGTGTGGTCTGTGTGTGAGAGGAAATATTGGTATGTTACACCCTTCCAGGTCCTGTCATATCCTGTCCTGTCTGTCTGTCTGTCTGAGAAGGCACACCTCGTTTCCCCATCTCGCTTCCTGCCGTGTTTCTGCCCAATCCAGATGCCGGCACTGCTGTGACTGTGAGTGGGTCCGTGGTGAAGAGCAATTCGTATAACATTTACGGCTTCGTCCTTGCTCGGGAGATGCATGGGCAGGCAGGGATATACAAAATGTATTTTTAGATATGTTTCACTCTTGCTACTTTATTTTGATTGCATTTGTTTTGGTTTGCTGCTGTCATGCAATGTCTGTTTACTCCCACCCCTCTATCTCTCTGTGTTGTGCAGCGTGCTCGTGAGTGATGCAAGCTATCTTTTTTACCGTTTCGCCGGTCTTGTGCACAAGTCGCGTGTGCCGACAGTTGGTAGAGGAGGATTCTGGGACAGTCCAGGTTGCTTTCCATTTCCTCATCTCTTCACTTCTCTTGATGTACCCACTCTGTCTGTCTGTCTGTCTCCCATGCAGGATCCTGTGCAGTATATTGCGACGGTCTCTGGTGCGGAGGCGAGAGGGTCCTCTTTGGAGACTTCTACAGTTATAAAGGCAGACAGACTGTTTCGCAGGAGCTGGATCTGTCTGCACACACACTGTCCTTCTTTGCGAACGGAAAGCAGCATCCTGTCTGCGTTGAGAACGTACCCCCGTCTGTGCATTTTGCAGTGTGTTTTGTTTGTGCTTGGTAAGTTCGTCTTTTGTGAAGTTTGTGCTGGTTGAGATTTGTCTCTTTCTAAACATTTATATGTGCGTTGTGCGTGTTGTCTCTTTCTTTACAGTTCGTAGTGTATGATGGACTGTGTGTGGAGGTTGCCTCCTTCCAGCAGCTCGCGGCACCCACGGCCGACCGCACACTGCAGTGCACACGGTACTCCTGGGGGTAGAGTAGAGGGGTGGGAAAGAGAGGGGAAAGAAAGCTGTAAGGAAAAAAGCAGAGAGTGAAGGAGGATGATGAAAGGTGAGA
>BNWK01000337.1 GCA_025998775.1 Alphaproteobacteria bacterium
CCAAAATTACATCCAGAAGTCTTGAAATGGTCAACTTATCTCTGTTGCTCTTATATCATTTTCAGCACGAAAATTTGCTGGAAATATTGCAGACTAAATTTTGCCAACTAATCAGTTAGAAGTCTCGCCCAAGCTACGAGACTCCGACTCTTGTCTCGGCGAAAACCTTCTTTTCGCTGAACATTCCAGCCTTCCCTGGACGCACAACTGGACGTGCAGTTTTCCCGCATCCAGCTTTCACAAGGATTGCTTTCGCTGAGGCGATCGAGGGTATTAGTGACATCAGATTTACGAGTCCCAACTCTCTATAAAGTTTGGATTCCGGCAGCGTTTTCCAGCCGCAATTCCGCCATTTCTTATGGCGATGCGACCATATACGACGCACAATCCATCCCTTGAGTTGGAGAAAAAGTCTGCGGACGTTGGCTTTTCTGTAGTAGTTGCCCCAGCCCCTAATGATTGGATTCAATCCAGCGATTATTTCCTCGGTATTTAGAGGAATTGTTCGCTTTGTCTTCGAACGAATCTGATCTTCGAAACGAGTAATAGACTTCTGCGTTGGATACGCATACATCTGACCTTGCCGAGCTATGCCTTTGATTTTATCGCTCGATAATTTCAAAGGTCGTGATCCCTGCTTGATCTTGAATCCAAGAAACTCAAATCCTGCGCGAACATGAATGATCCGCGTTTTCTTTGAGTGAAGCCCTCATTGTTGAATGGACGGAGCAATCTTTCGCTGAGATAAACCGATTGACTTCAACGCCGCAATCTGGCAGCGTAAATCACGAGTCACGTGATGATGGCTTTTTTGGCCATGTTAACCTCTTTATCATAATTAACTCGAGATTAACTTCTTTGCGTGGCTTTTTCACTACTTCTTTTGCCCAAATCACCAAAAATGCTCTCTTTTTAGGTCGCTACTTGATGCACTTCAGTGTTGAATGGGCCCTTTACTCCCAGCTTCTCCAGAATCTTCTTCGCACATTGCATCGCAGCTTGAGCCTCTGCCTTCGTTCGGCAAGTTATCACCCAATCATCAGAATATCTTGTTAAATTATATCCTTTGCGACGCATTTCCCAATCAAACGGAGTTAAAAGAATGTTGCTTATCAGAGGTGACAGACTCCCACCTTGGGGAACTCCGTTCTCTTGTGCTGTGTAGCGTCCTTCCACCATGCATCCTGCTTTCAGCCAGCGTGACGCTGGACCAGTTTCCTATTTTATTATCGGTGGCAAGGTATGCTGGCACACACTTCGATGTTGAAGCTGCCTCAGCAAAAGTAAATGCCAGTGCTGCAAGCACTCAATGCTCTGACCATCTACGCCTCCGCAACATTTGTTCTTCCGAACTTTGTCCAAAGCTAGCTCCAGGTTCTTTTCCTTGTAAATCTTGTCCACTAATGAGTGAACCTTCTTCGCTCCTGTTGGATTCAGCCAATCTGCAAGTCTCCTCGAGACTTCTAACTGATTAGTTGGCAAAATTTAGTCTGCAATATTTCCAGCAAATTTTCGTGCTGAAAATGATATAAGAGCAACAGAGATAAGTTGACCATTTCAAGACTTCTGGATGTAATTTTG
>BNWK01000338.1 GCA_025998775.1 Alphaproteobacteria bacterium
GAGACCATGCGCAAATCTGTCGCCGATTGGGTAACTCTCAGAAATTCCAACGCCTCTTCCATCAATTGGCAATTCACCTCATCAAATGCGAGAATAAAACTCAAAAGACTTTATCCAAAATTATAACATGGACTGTGTACTAGGTCGTTTGTAATAGAATCCATTCACGTCTCCAAAAAAACACACAAAATATTATAACTCATGCATCGTAGCATAACTACCTCCAATTTGTCAACAAAAATCAGTTCGCTTTCGTGGGACGCTCGCTTAGCAGTCGCTATTTTTTAAGCAAACATTTGGTAATCCATTGAAAATACGATAAAAATCGCGAAGCGGAACAAGAGATTCAAGGAGTTCGTGAGAAAGGTACGTCAAGATAGTGCATGTCACCCAATTTTTGAGTTTTTCATAAGTCGTTGTATATTAAGTAATTGTTACCAAATAAACTAGATGTTTTGCTTTTCTATAGGTGAAATGACATAGTTCCATTCACCGTGGAAAACATCATGGCATATATTAACTGCATTGAATTCGTTATCTGTGACCTTTCGTCCTGGTTCATACATATTTTCATCCAAAATACATCGTACAGCCAACCCCTTTGTGGTTTTGGTAGCGCAAATCAAAGCGACTATCACAGCAGCACTTACAAGCGGAATTCCTTGCCAATTCTTCGTAATGAATGAAAATAATCTGTGTTCTATCTTGTTCCATTTACTCGTGCCTGGTGGATAGTGAAGTACCCGAATAGGTTTGCCGATCTCGTTGGCCAGACCTTGTAGCTCTAACTTCCACAGCCTGTTACGATAACCGTTGCTACCGCCGCAGTCTGCGGTTATCACAATCATCGGTGCTTCGGCATAAATCGTTGCGCCTTCGGCGTACCACCATCTTCGAACAGACTCTACCGCAAATGTTGCTGTGTCAGAACTCAGTCCTACATTCACAAATCCTCGATTCTGAAAGATGCTGTATACCCCGAACGGAGTCGCTTTGCTGAGTTCCTTTATCGGGAAGTCGTGATCAAGAACTTTGATCGGGTTTTTGGACTCTCTATAGACTCTGCCGCTGTTTTTAAAGTTGCCGATCTTCTCTTTCTTCTTTGCGTCGACTGATATGACAGGACTTCCCGCCGCCGATGCGCTCTTACATTGCTCATTTATATATTCGAATTGTGCGTCTCGATCCTGATGTGAAGGCGTCACGGATAGTGTCTTTTTATTGGCTTGCAGGCTGTATCCGAGCATTTTCAGCATAACGCCGACCACTCGATAACTAGCACTATATCCTTTACTTGCCAATCCTGATTCAAGGTTTCGAAGACTTTTGTTCGTCCATAACAAAGCGCTTTCCGGAGAGCCTTTAGTGTGTGCACTCACCAGATCATCCAATGCATCCAATATCCCGGGCTGAGATTCAAATACTGGCTTGCGACCACCTCCGGCTCTGCGACTCCTGCCTTGCTCCATCAGTGGCGCATTCGGATCAGCAAGCTCTTTTAAACCGTCAGTTAAGGTTTGCCTGGATGCTCCCGACACTCGACTGACAAGGCTTATTCCTCCGTAACCTATC
>BNWK01000339.1 GCA_025998775.1 Alphaproteobacteria bacterium
ATCACAAATAAATCATGGTTGGTATCTACGCGAAAATCAAAAATGGTCTCAATTGGCTTAAAGGAAAGGCAGCAAAATACGTTGCTCCTGTTGTGAGTAAATTAGGAGATTTCGCTGATTCAGACTTCGTGCAAGGTTTGGCTGGAGTTGTAACACCTGCAATAGACATGGCAATTCCTGGACTCGGAACGGGAATCAGGAAAGGACTTGATTGGGTTGGAAACGCTGGTGCAATCGCTAAAGGACTTTCTGCTGATTATCAAGAGCAAGGAGATGAATTTGGGGTTGGAGATATCATCAAAAATGTAGCCACTGGTAAATACAGCAAATACAGAAGGGGTGGCGATGGTATAAAATTCGCGAAGAGACCTAATGAACTGCATCCAAGAATTGAGCTAAAAGCTCTTCCTTCTGCCGACGATAACGAATATTCCAAATCCGGATCTTACGTTGAAGAGTTAGACTAATTCCTTTTTTTATTTCATACTCAAATGACGGAACCTGTAGAAATGACAACCGGGCTCGTTCTCGCTCCGCTCAAAAGCACTCTGTTTGTGATTTTGTTCACAGCAATTGCTACATTCGCAATCAGTGGGTGCATCGCCTTAGTATCTTGTGCATGCATCGATATCTCAACACAAAGGGAGGAAAATGCGAAAAGGCTGAAAGCAAGAAAGGGTGAATTACTCGCAAAATTAGTGAGGACTTATGTTATACTGTTTTTGAAGAATGACTTTATAGTTTGAAGTTGTGAAATCTCTGGTCTTATTCAGTATTATAGCTGTAATTCTGTAGTAAAGTGGATTCTTGAATGAGCATTTGTGGCAGGAAACTTGTACAACTTCCTTATCAATTTCAACATCAGTAACCTCAGGTTCTAAGCATTTAATGATGTTAGTCAAATGCTGCTCTCTCATAATTATATTTTTTCCGCGTTCTGCTATGTTGCATATCAGCTCGTAATCGTTGAGTAGTAGCTCTGTTTGATACTCAATAAGCAAATCTTTGAATTTTTCGATGATGGCTGTTGATGGAGACGCTAATGGTTCACTCTTTGGAGAACAAACGTCACCTCTAATAGATTTCGGTGTTAACACTAATGGCGACAACGACTTTTCTGTTTCAAATGGTCTGCTCGAAGTTGGCCTTGGCGATGTCGGCAGTTCAAGGAAATTATTGACAACAATAGAGTTTGTGTTTGTGCTTGTATTATCGAGTTTAGTAGACTTATGTTTCTGAAGTTTTAACTCAAGACTTGGTGCTAATGAACTTAGTGTCATTTTGTGGAAATAAAAATAACAAGAAGGACTTACAATTCGTGAACAGAATCTTTCTTCAATTCAATCTTTGGTTCTGACCATGTTAGCAAATCCAGTTTGTGAACGTTAAGCGTCAATTTCCTCTTATCCTTGTCTTTCATAAAATAGTGATTGAATTCAGGTCTTTTAGTCTGCAAAACTAAAGATCTGTACTTGCCATTTTTTAGCCGTTTGTACAAGCGATTGTCCACAATGTATAAAGGAATGTAAAGCTGTACTCCTCTCAACATATTAACCTTTCTTGGCTCTTCT
>BNWK01000340.1 GCA_025998775.1 Alphaproteobacteria bacterium
GGCGACGGGACAGGTGCTGTATGCAGTGCTGTGCTGCTTTTTCGAGTATGTGAGGGGCGGAGGAGGAGTGCGGGATGAAGAGGGGAGAGAAAAGGAAGGAAGGAGAAAGGGGAAGAAAGCTGGGTTTTTACTTTTTTTTCCAACTTTTACTTTGTTTTTTAAGGTGTGTTTTCCACCCTACGCGTGACTTTAGGTGTCTTCTTGTAGAAACGGATTCCCAAATCTTGCCAACAAACACATGTTTTGACTTTGTACGCTCCAGTGAAAAAAAGGAAAAGGGAGGTTAAAGGGGCGACGATAAAGCCGATTTTTGTTTGAAAGATTCGGAAATCAAAGAGGAGAACAAGCCACCAGTTGAATTAACTTAATTTATTATTTTAGAAGAGTTTTGTGATGAAGAAAGCGACCGAATAAATGACAGAGGTTTGGATTTCATTTTCACCACTCAACAAACTCTGAAACAATTTCATAAACAGACTTATAATGATTGCTAATGTCTTCTATCAATAATGTTTTGAAAATTAACTCGTAAACAGACTCGTAAAGTCTTCTATCAATAATGTTTTGACATCAATATTATTATGTCTGGGTTGAATGATGTTATTTTCTCAGTTGAAAGATATTATAACATCATTTCGTATCTTGGAAAAGGAAATTTTTCTTTTTCATTTCGAGTTAACAACAAAAAAGAACTTGGAAAAGATGTTGTTGTCAAAGTTATAAATCTAAGAGATAAGAAAAACAAAGATGTGTTTGTTTCTTTTCCTTTGAGTTTGTTTTATTTTCATTCAGTTTGCAAAGGTCGAAGATTTGGATGGAATTTTACTTTCACAGATTAATCCAATCCCATAATGTAGTCCAAGTGAAACAGTTTTTTTTAGAAGACGATTTATTTTTCATTGAAATGGAATATGCTGATGGTGGCACTTTATTGGATCTGATTGAGTATCAAATCAGTGAAAAGAAGCTTCTTTCCACGATACAGATCTGGAAGATTTTTCTTCGGCTGCTTTTGGGTATGGACGGTTTGTGGTTTTCTATTCTGATTGATAATTAAAAAAAAATCAGATATACATTCGGAAAATGTTGTTCACATGGATCTGAAATTAGAAAACGTTCTTGTTTCCATATTTGATGAAACTTCCTCATCTGGTGATGGGAATGCCTGTTATGTCCCTAAAGTCTCTGATTGTTTCTTTTTGTATCTTCTGTTCATATCTTCCTTTTGTATTATCTTTTTCTATTTTTGGTAATTATTACTAAGTTGGTCTGGCATGCTTCTCTGAGGAGGCGTATCATTTGCACAAGTACCGCGGCACTCCACTCTACACCGCACCTGAAGCTGTGCCCCTCATTTTGGCTGATGCCGCAAGTAAGACACATGCGGAAAAAGCAAAGGCGATTCTCACTCTTCCTCCTTCTTCCTCCTCCTCCGTGTCATCCTCCTCTTTCTCAGCATCTTCCATGACATCTCCTTCCTCCTGTTCTTCTTCCACTGTCCGCCCACCTCCTTCATCCTTCTCTTCGTCATCTTCTTCTTCTTCCTTTTCTCCTTCCTCCTCCTCCTCC
>BNWK01000341.1 GCA_025998775.1 Alphaproteobacteria bacterium
CTCCTGAACTGTGTCACCACTTTACTCAAATGTGCATTATCCACCGGGAGATGCAGCCGCAAGGCGTGCAGCACGGTATAAACTGAAAACGCAAGGGAATTGGAAGCAGACTCACGCACCCCCCTGTCAATATCTTCTGCAGACACACATGCTGCCATCGCCTGGATGACAGAGTTCAGATAACAAGTGTTTATCAGATTCGGCAACCCGCTCCTTTTCCTTCCATGCAGTGGAGACGAAGAGGACGATGGTGCCGGAAATGATGATTGCAGAGAAAGCACAGGCGCCGATCCTGACGCAGAGGAAGAAGAGAGTACTGGTTTGGAGAGAGACGGATGGTCAGACAGCGAGGACGCGTTGGTACTGGACGCAGTGGCAGATGCAGGAAGAGTGGCAGACAGCGAATAGGCGTGGGAACTGGACGCAGTGGCAGATGCAGGAAGAGTGGCAGGCAGCGAGGACGCGTTGGAACTGGACGCGGTGGCAGATACAGGAAGAGTGGCAGACAGCGAAGAGGCGTTGGAACTGGACGCAGTGGCAGATGCAGGAAGAGTGGCAGGCAGCGAAGATGCGTTGGAACTGGACGCGGTGGCAGATTTTTGCAACTCTTTTGTCAGCTCTTCAACCCTCCTCATCAACACCGCGTTCTCTCTCGCCAGGGCCCCTGCCTCCTCATCAACACCGCGTTGTCTCTCGCAGACGGTGACGAAGGCTGCATGAGAGGCAGGAAAGATGGAATAGGTCGGGGAGTATCAGACACAGACGACGGAAGCAAAGCGGAAACGGATGGAGAGAGGTGGAGGATGGGAGAGGGAGAAGTAGACACAGATGAGGGGGAGTTGGCAGGCATAGATGATGCGCTCTGTGAGAGAAGGGCAGATGTGGAAACAGAGGCCCGGGCAGATGCGGACACAGAGGCAAAATGGACGCCAAGATGGTCATACACCAGAGGCGACACCCTCGACCGTACAAACGTGAATGCGTGGCGAAAGCAGTTGACCATTGTTTCCCGCGACACATTTCCCCAAGCCTCCACAAGCAATAACAACGCGTCGTACAGAGTGAAACTCCATTTAGTCTTATGAAGAAGGGCCGCAAACCTCGATTGTAGCAAACTCTTCCTGTACAGGTATTTAATATTCCAAATTATGCCTTGGTCTAATGGTTGTATCAATGGCGTCGTATTTGCAGGTAGATACTCAAGTGTGATATTCTTCAGATTCAATCTCGCTTTCTTATAGGCAGACAAATTGTCTAGAAGCATAGCAACCTTTCTGCCTTCCTTACGAAATCCTGTGTCAAGATCACCAAACCAGTGTTCGACAATTCTGGAGTTCACCCAGGCCGTCTTATTGCTTGTGTATTCCACATCCACTTTAGATAAATTGAGCTGACGCGGCTTAGCACTATTCCCAACAACCAAAAGACGCTTCTTTTCATCTCCCGTCGAGTTGCAGCACACTTGAAAAGTAATCCGCTGCTTTGAGCACCCGCTACCCACCATCATGTCAGATTTGAAAGCCAATGTACGGTTTGGCAACGCACGCCAGTAAAAGCATGACTGATCCA
>BNWK01000342.1 GCA_025998775.1 Alphaproteobacteria bacterium
TTCCGCTTCCGCTTCCTTCAACTCCTCTGCCTTCTCACCCACCACCACTGCATCCTCATCCGACTCATCACCGGCATACAGCCCCTTCTCCTCCTCAATCTGCAGCAGCACCCGATTCACCACCAGAAAGTCGCGGTTCTTTTTCCCTTCCTTTTCTACATCCTCTGAACCCCAAACTGATCTTTCCACGCATCTTTCTTCCTTTGCTGGTCTTCTTTACCCTTTTGGACCACCTTCGCATCTCCCTTCTCCTCCACCATCCTCCTCCTCCTCCTCTTCTTCTTCTTCTTCCCTTGTGGAAACAGTCAACAGTTATGTGGCAAGGGTGTTGGAGGCTTCTTGTCATGCCAATGGTCAGTCTTCTTCTTCTTACTCCTCCTCCTCCTCTTTGTCCTCCTCCTCTTCTTCTCCATTCTTTCTGAACAACATCTCATATTTCCTTAATTTGTTCTTCTTTAATAATAACATCACCAATGGCATCAAAGTCTTTTCGTTAGTCAGTAATCAGAACACACTTCCAGCAACACTCATTAACCAAATATCACCATCGTCTTCATCTCCCACCTCATCTACCTCTTCTTCACCATCTACATCTCAATCTCCCTCTCCCTCTCTTTCCCCCTCTCTTTCTCAATCACACTAGCTGTCCTTTCATTCATAATTTCTGCCTCTGCCTCAGCATCTGCATCTATTTCGTTCTCCTTTCGCATATTCCTTTTATCCTCTTTACTATCACTTTCCTCCTCTTTACCTATCGAGTGTGCACTTCCCCTCCTCTCTCTCTTCTTCTCCATATACGGTTGTACACCACTTCCAGGCCTCAGCAACTCAAAATAGAACATTTGTGTGTGTGGGACTTTCTCTTTCTCCTTTGCTACATGCGCCCCTTCCCTATTATCTTGCTTTTTCTTTCCTCCTTCCGTGTCTTTACTTTGTCCTTCTAAATCCACATCACCGCCTCTGTCTGAGTCTGTATCTCTCCCCTTCTCCTCCTCCTCATCCTTCTCCATCCCTGTCTCTCTCTCCTCCTCCTTCTCTTTTCCCTTCTCCCTCTCCCTTCCCCTCTTCTTCTCAATCTCCCTCTCCCTTTCTTTCCCCTTCTCTTTCTCTATCACACTACCTGCCCTCTCATTCATTATTGCCCTTTCATCCTTTCATCATCACACGCAGTTTTATAACGTTGTTTGCCTTTTCCTGCGCCACAATCTTCCCGCGGCACAAGTCTGCCCAAGTGTTCATGGTAGTGTTGCCGGGGAAGAGCTTGTCGAACAAGAAGATGGTGCCGCGGTAGAACCAGTGGTGCTCGGCGTCGAGGGGATGGGTGAGGAGCATGAAGACCGGGTGTAAGACATAGTGCATGCACTCGATAGTCCTCTCTTTCACGAAGTACTTACGCAAGCCATCACATATCATCTCCACGAACGTTGATGATACCAGCATTATCCACACCTTCCACTCCTTCGTCAACTCCCAGTAGTTAAACCCGTACGCCTCCATCGCCTTCTCCACATCCCGCACGAACCGGTCGTCCAGAAGCAGAGTGCGCAACGCCGCTTCGTA
>BNWK01000343.1 GCA_025998775.1 Alphaproteobacteria bacterium
CCAATTGTCAGATTTGATCCAACCAGTGACGAGGACACCGAAGACGCTTTCAGATCTGCGTTCATTGATTCCACAGAGGTACCCGAGCTGGTGCAGCTAAACGACGGAGAAAGAGCTGAACTCGAGCATTAGCAATTGAACCGAATCGGTGGTGAATTTCTGAATCCTGAGCTGTACCCTGATTTTGCATCCGAACATGCTGCACAGCATTCGCCAGATCAAGCACAAGCACTGGCATCAGCACAAGCAGCAGCAGCCCGTGTCAGCGCAGCAGCTGCTCCTACCGGTATGTTTGTTGTTGATGAATCCACAATTATCGATCGTCAGAAGCTCGATAACATCATCCCAATACCAATTCACATTGCCACTGACAAGAAAATTGTTGTGAAGAAAGAGGAGCACGATGTCTATGACCTTTACGAATTCACACCAACATCTTATCAGCAAATTGAAGACATGATAACGTCAATATATAACGACCGCGAGATGGGAAATATGGGGAGATTCAAAGCCACACATGATTTCGGGATCATCGAGGAACACCCAACAACACGCAAAGACGGCTCAAAGGTAACATTCTATCAGCTCAAACGCCCCGACTACCAGGCCTCATACAGTACTGCAACTTATCCAGTGGTGGTTGCAAATCATCAATCACTGAAATTCTTCATTGAAGATGTCATCAAGAATCTCACTTACATCGCCGAGATGGCGGTTCCAAAGGCTGATTCTCCAACTCGTTATGTATTCATCTATCGGGTAATGATTGTGTTGTATCACATGAAACCAATGGCGGCTGCTGCTGCAATACTTGAACCCCATATAGCAAAGCGTTACATTTTCAATTCCACCGATCCTAAATACAACATCTGTTTGTTTGTGGCCCTCGCTCGGCACTTCAATCCGACTATGAAAATCAAGGAATTGCTGGTGATTGCCCGCCGGTATTTCCTCGAATTTTACAGCAAAGAATGTGCTGATTTTCAAGCATCGTTTAAACTCAAAAAAGGTCAGCATTACGATACCGAATTCATGCTTCGCTGCAGAGGGTTCGACATTGTTTCGGAAATGGATGCCTTTCTGGATTTCATCAGGCCTATGGGACTAATTGGTGTTCAGACATTTGAAGCTGACCAGGAGTGCAAACTCGATCACTTGAAGGTTGAATACTCCTACAAGTACGACGAACACTACGGTGAAATTGACTATGAGGGCAACAAAACTTTCAATATTCTAATGATTTGGGATGGTGATGTCTTTCACACACTCTATGTCAGCGACCCCGAGAAGCTCACAGGATGCAAGGTTTGCCCGAAATGCCATGCCGTATCATTTGACACATCACTCAAGCGTGTTCAATACAAATTCACCCAGCACGTCGAATCATGCAATGGCAAACCCCCTGCAGCTGAAGTTCGGCTCGATGAAGCGAAGCCATTTGCTCCTGATATTCAGAAAAACCCAACGAAAGCATATTTCCTAGCACGTGACCGGCTCTCCGAGTTCAAGCCCACACTGTATTTTGGATGTTGGGATCTTGAAACTTTCGAGGAACACCT
>BNWK01000344.1 GCA_025998775.1 Alphaproteobacteria bacterium
AGGAACTAAGGAATTGATTCAAATTATAAGAGAGATAAAGAATTTAAAAGGGGATGAAATTCATAAAGAAGTAAACGAAAAAGTTCCAAATGAATACAAAGGAACATATATTCATAAACTTCTTATCAACCACTTTGCCTCTTGGTATTCACCTAAGTATTCCTACAAAATACAGTGTAACATTGACTTATCTATCACATCATCTGTCGAAATCACACAGAATAAACCTACGGAATATTGCTATCTAATTCAACTTATGAATGAAGTCAACAACAACATTCCTGTTTATAAGATAGGTAAAAGTAAAAAGGTTGAACAAAGAATGAAAGTTAACGAATACAAAAATTGTAAAAAGATTTCATTGCTAGAGGTAGCTGATTGCGATAAATGTGAGAAAGAAATAATTGACACTTTTAAGAATGTTTTTGAAACGGTTATGGATAGTCAGAATACTAATTACGGTAGTGAATTCTTTAAAGGTGACATAGACAAAATGACTTCCGAATTCAACTCTATTTGTGACTAATATAAGATTTAAGAAACCCGGTATCCGTCATATTCATAACCTTGTTCTTTAATTAACGATAAGATATAATTAACATTTTCGTATTCATTAAGACAAAAAGAAATGATGTATTCATTTATTGAACTGTGTAAGCTTAAACTAATTCCTTTAGAGATTTCAACACATGGATGTATAAAAGTGTCATATGTTCGAATGGTATCTTCAATTATTTCAGACAAGTTCATGAAATCCATGTCTGTATCAATACTTAAAGTTGACTCATTCAGATAAAAAATTATTGAAACATTATAAACCATTTCAAACACACAAAAAAAAGATCTGAACAAATAAATCAGTTATATCATCTTCACTTAAGAAAGTGAAAACGGATAAAAAAAGAAAAAAACAGACATTTGAGACATATAAAATCAGGAGGAACATACCTAATATACTTTGCGCAAAGACAAAGTATTTCCTTTTTGTTTCATTATTTCCAACATTTCCAATTTCATTTATTTTTCCATTGTTTCCAAAAATCATAAATTTCCAATCAAATATTTCCAAAAATCATAAATTAACTAGTTGAAATCTGAAGACTAAGTCCCCGTTCGCTAACTGTCTCTCCATGATAACCAGAATAATCTGATACATCCTTTGTCACCCCAACAACTTGTATCATTTTTGTTTCTTCGGCGTGGGCTGTGTCGGTGAACACGCACCGCAAAACAACCCCAAGTGCTGGTCCAACTCAACAGAGGCACAGCTCGGACACTCCCGTGTAAGTCGGAGTGCCAAAGAAGGCATGTTGACTGGGGCACACTACCGCTATTAGACAAAGATACGAAGTGGAGCTTCGGACTGGGCTGAGCCCCATGTAGAAGTATCTTATGTTAGGGCTTGCAAGCAGGTACACACCTTCCCTCTTTATTTGGCTTCGTTTCTCCACAAACCGCAAACCAGTGTAAATAAAAAAAAAGTAAAAAAAAGTAAAGAATAAAATGGAACAAACCCCTACACAAACCTGTTTTTCTTAGTGGCAGTTTTTTAT
>BNWK01000345.1 GCA_025998775.1 Alphaproteobacteria bacterium
CACTAAGAACATTGCCAAGCTTTCTCAGTGTGGGACACACTTTCACCCCGATGCCTGGGGGAGCGGAATTTAACCGCTACAAAACTACAGTTCCGCCTCATATTTGAGGCTCGGATCGCACTTCGCTTACTTTCTCTTGCTCATCACTGCAAAATAGTGGACCGTTAAAAACGATAGCTGGAACTTTATCATTTGCGATTGGAGTGCTTGGGTCCAAAATATCTTTCAAATACGTTATCACACGATTTTGAATGTATTTTACTTTTTGTTTTTTTTGTTTTTCTGCTTGTTTTCTTTGTTTTTCCTTTTTTTCTATCTTTTCTTCTTCATGCTCCAACAATATCTCAAACCTATTTGTGTTGTTATTCTTATGTGATGCCTTTTGCATCATCGCACTCACATTGTTATTCAAGAGGATACTAAAAGAGAGCGCGGAAACTTTTATAATCTTACTTTTCATTTTTCTATTCCTTATTTTTGCTAGTTAGTTACGTAATTCAAAAATACTCAAATTTGTCTGTCACAATCACTGACTGCGAGCAATCGACTGCAATTCTCTGTCACCTGACAGTCTAGAGAATACAATATAATTCATAAAATTTCTCATAATGCACCCTCTAAAAAAATACAAAAACAACGAATACTTCTGCAATAAGTATATAGAAATATAGATAAAAAGTTCAAGTGTTTTTATAAGATATAAATACAATTTGTGGTTTTTTAAGGGGCATTGTGTGCGGACACTTATATATAGAAATATAGATAAAAAGTTCAAGTGTTTTTATAAGATATAAATACAATTTGTGGTTTTTTAAGGGGCATTGTGTGCGGACACTTATAGCTCGAAATGCATACAACCGCCTGAATCATTGCTCTAACTTTTTGAAAAGAGGAGCCACTGACCGCATGGCAACTTTAGGCGTGGTTTTGTAGAAGTCTTGTGGGAGGCCTCGTTCAATTCCATTTCTTCCAGACACAATTTCATGGAGGAAACGTCGGAAATATTGCCGTTCACGAGCCGATAGTAGACGGGCTTTTTGACCGCAGAGCTAAATAGGTACATGAGTCTAATTTGTTTGTCAAGGCCGTCTGGATTGTGCCCCAACACGCTAGCGGTAAGATGCTCCGATGAACTGATGGCGTGCGTTGAGTCCATTAGCATAAAATTGTCTGATTTTTCAGACGATATCGGCAATTGAGCTATCATCCATTGTATGATTTTATTTCGTGGTTGCACCACACGCGTTTTCTACTTTGCTAACTTCTGAGCTGTGTTTGCAAAAAGAACAAACGGATCCAGCGTCACGCTGGCGCTTGATCGGACGCCCTTTCAGAAATGAAGTGCATCATTTCGCGGAATCTTAACATTTGCCAAGAAGACCTCGAATGGCGTCTTAAAGTTCAGCACTTTTCGCGGTCGATTGTTAATCCCTAACTCCGCATAAAATTACCCCCTAAATAAGAAAAAATAGAAAAAACAAAAATATATCTTGAGGTTACGTTTTTGTTGTGCTATTATCTATACAACCTAATTAGGTAGTCTATTACTTT
>BNWK01000346.1 GCA_025998775.1 Alphaproteobacteria bacterium
CTTATATAAACACACACCGCAGAAAAACAGTAAAACGACAAGTTATAAATTTACACAAGAGATTCTCTTCAAACGTAAACGGGCACTTCGCAGATAGACCATATAAGGTTAAACACAACGGCGATTACACACACCAAAACAAGCAACAAACGACAAAAAGCAAAAACAATAGAGGGAACAGAACAATGGTAGTCACGGAGAACGAAAGGACACAGTAAGGAAAAAAAGAAAAAGAAAACAAACAAAGGTATGATTCATTTGCCTGGGCGTACGCGATCTGCACGTCCCACAAGACGACACCCTGAAAGAGATAGACAGAAAAGGAAAAGGATGGAACAGCAAACAAGTCGAGCAAACAGTGGAAGGGAGAATTGACAGGCAAGAGTAAAGCACAGATGAATAAAAAAGAATGTGCATTCAGTGAAAGACAAAAACCTCTGTGACAGGGATGTCTAGAAAGACTGTTCTGGTTGCATAGGGGTATCTGCACTCCATCCCTGCGAAAACAATCCCGCCTTTGGGGTTTGCGCGGAAGGAGGCCGCGATGTCTGATGGTGCAGAAAAGGGAAAAAAAGAAAGAAAGAGAGAGAGGCATTTTGATGTAGGAAACATGGATTGAAAAAGAGAATGTGGGCTGCTAAGGGTACATACTGAGTAGGACGCTAAATCGGCACACAAAAAGACACTTTCTCACACCCATATGACAAACACACGCACACACACATATATAAACACCAGAACGCATAAATGTATGTGCAGACAAAGGAACGCGCACACATAGATACAACACACAAACACAGAGGTGGTAGTGGGGAAACAGCAGGGTTTCGTGTGTGTATACAAGGAGTGAGAGAGAATGCTCGGAGGCATAAACTCCGAAGTGGTGAACGGGATAGACGGACGTCAAGAAATGGTCAAAGGGCACTATCGATTATGTTCAAAAGAATGTGTGGGTGAGTATGTACCCTGTGAAAACGGATACGTGCACGGTGTAAATGTCAAACCCTTCGTGAGACCGAAAAGGAAATGAGAAGAGTGAAACGGATCCATGCACAGCAGGATGGAGTGTGGAAGTAATGAGCCGTACAGACTGGGAATGTGATGTGAGGAGAAAAAAGAAACACGGAAATGTGAAAGAATGTCAAGAATACATGTTGAAGCAAAAAGAAAAGTGAAAAAGAGAAATAGAAAAAGAGAGAAATAGAGGTAGAGAATGACAAATTAAAGTCGGGCTTGAGTGAAACTGTGGGTAGAAAAAAGCGTGGGAATGAGGAAAGGAACAAAGAGATGAAGTAAGATTCCAGAAAAGACAGACAGAAAGAAGGTAAGAAAGAAATAAAGAAAGAAAGAAAGGAGGATAGAGAGAAAGAGAGAAACACGAAAAAAAAGAAAGAAAGAAAGTAAGAAAGAGAGAATGAATGAATGAATGAATGAATGAATGAATGAATGAACGAACGAATGAAAGAAAGAAAGAGACATAAATGCAAGATAAGTTTGGAAAGAAAGAAGGAAAGAAAGGAAGAAAGAAAGAAAGAAAGAAAGAAAGAAAGA
>BNWK01000347.1 GCA_025998775.1 Alphaproteobacteria bacterium
CACATACATACATACATACATACATACACACACACATACATACATGCACACACACTCTCTCGCTCTCAGACAACTAAACACAACAGTATACATCACACACACACGTAGGCACACCGCCACGATGTTCACTACAGTTCCGCACTGAATGGATGCAGGTCTGGAATTTAAGTTCTCAGTCTCCACGCCCAACTTGTGCATGCCGAAACTGATATCTTTAGGGTCATCAATATCAGTTTCAGCACACATAACTGGGGTTTTTGGCTTTTCAGGTTTCCATACAACTTTTCCTTTCACAAGACTCAAGTTTCGATGAGTTTTGGCATGGGAAGTTTCAATTAATTTTGGAATCGCAAGTTTGTGAGGACTAACTGGACTCATTGGACTAACTGGACTCACTGGACTCACTGGAATGGCAGGTACAGGAGCACTGATAGCAGAAAGCTCAAGATACAATCCATCCTTTAAAAAAAAAAAGAAAGAGAAAGAACATAATAAGATTGTAGTAAAAATAAAAACTTCATTTGCCCGCTTTATTTGCGCATATTTTGCTGCTAACATCTTTTCTTTTTGTTTCTGTTCCATCCTTCTTTGTTCAGCTTTCATTTCCAATTTCTTCTCAGCCTCAGCTCTTTTGTCTGCCTCCACTTTCTTTTCTTGCATTTGATCCCAAAAGGCATTTGAACAAAGAGAAGGTCCCAATGGAATGGATTCCATTTTTCGAGTTTTCAATGGAACAACACTATCCAAAAGCACTTCAGCAGTTGATAAACTGACGACACATTGCGGTGTTCTTTCTTTCAAAACCAAATTGGCATTTCCCACCTTACTCCAACCATTTTTCTTGTGTTTCTCTTTGATCATGTCTTGTCTGATGATATTTTTTAATTGTGGCGGGTTTGAACGATTTATTCTTGAAAGAAGAGGACTCTCAAAACCAGTTTTTTCATCAAATTCAAGTAAAGAATTGGAGATTGAATAATTTGAAGAAAAATCAGCAAATTTCTTTGAAGGAGACGGAGACAATCGACTGATTCTTTTTAAATAAGAAGAAGGCAAGCATTGATACTCTGACACAGATCGAAATCTCTGAGGAGTTTTCATTCAACACTTTTATATGAATAAATTATTCAGAATCTTCATGGTAAAAATTAATTAATCACTTCAACAACTGAAATTTGTAATGAATTTTGTTGGTTGAGAAATGAAGAAAAGAGAATTACTTTGGCAGGATAGAGTATCAAGGAATATTTGTGACTTTTTAAAAATTAATTCTTATTTTTTTGCATTTTTGGTTGTCTCGAGTGTTTGTCTGGGTTTTATGCACAGTTTTATTTTTGTTCGTTGGGAAAAGGAGGAATTTCGTACAATTCCAAACAAATTAGATGAGATATCTTTGAATGATCTTCTTTTTCCATCTGCCTATTCAGCTATATCAGAAAAATCTAGGAATCCGAATCCAAATACCCCTGTTTCTTTGGAGGATCTGAAGAAAGATTGTTTCTTATCATTTCCAAATTCCAATTCTCCAGGGTTACATGAAAACTTCTC
>BNWK01000348.1 GCA_025998775.1 Alphaproteobacteria bacterium
GTCTTGCACTGAAACAACCGGAAGTCCCTGAAGAGAGCGAACACAGCAGAAAGAAACTAAAACCCTCTGACATCTCCCGCGGTGAGGCCATGGCGAATGACATTCTCTCTCTGACGCGGCAGATACACGAGAGTGTGATTGTGACGATAGGCGCGGTGGTGGAGCAGGGATTGGTGAGGATGCAGAGAAAGAAAATGAGTGTGCTTGATGGCATGTTGGTCATAGGGGATGTGGAGGAGGGGGTGAGTATGATTTTGCGAAACCAGAAAGTCGTGCGAGATATGGAGATACGAATGGAAGCAATGGAGAAATACGCAGTGTTCTGGCGGTGGACTCTGCCTTGGAAGCTGCAAGCGGAAATGGTGACAAGCGCGATTGCAATGCAGCTTTCTGATCTGCTGTATTCCCAGTTTGTGAACGACAGACACATCGAGCTAAACCACTACATCCTCAGCAACATCTTGTTCTTCCTCACCAAACCGTTCTACATCCCCCATCTGGAGTATCACTCTCTGTTCACCCTGTTCTACGAGTGCAAGCTGAACAGCCAGGCTCTGATGGATCGCGATCACTCCCTCGCCGGGTGCAAGATCGCGGGACAGACGGCTGTTGTTCCGAATGTTCGGATCACAATACTCGGTGTTGTACGCCCTATGTTGACTGCAATAAGGCAGGGTGCTGGGTGGATAGAAGAGGACGAGGTGGTTGTATTAGAAGAAGATAAGAGGCAGAAGGATCAGGTTTATGTTGAAGGAGAGGAGCCAGAGTGGGAAATGTACTACGCTATAGTGTGGGATGGCGATCAGTGGGGAGGCCCTTCTGAGGGAGTGCAAGTGAAAAAGACTGAAAATCTTGGTGACGGAAACGCTCACAAGGAGGGAGGCGAGAAAGCAGATGTTGATGGACGATCTCTGCTTAGTACTGCACAGAAGCCAGTGGTCGAAGCAGCACTGCTGGTGGATGACAGCGTGAAGGGTGTCAGTGAGAAAGCAGCAGTTGGTGTATTGGAGACCAGCGTTGAGCCAGAGCCCCTGCTTCCCATAGATGAATCATTCTTGGAAAGGCAATGGACACCCATTCAGGATATTGTGTTCATTGATCTTGGTCCGTTCTCTTTCTCCGTTTCTCCTCCTCCATCATCTGCCACCCATGTTTCCTCTTTTCTTTCTCCGTCACATCCTTTCCTCGTTAACATGCGAAAGATTACTAATGGCAGCGTAGAAAACAAAATGTCTGATCATACTCTTCGCAGATTGGAGAACAGACTGTGGTACTTAAGTGAAGAAGAGTTCCAGAAACGTTTGGAAGAGCTAGTCTTAGAACACAAGAGGCACATCACAATGAAAGAAGATGCAGTCACAGAGAGGGCTCGGGCAGTGGAAAGGGCTCTGAATGAAAAGTATCTGCAGCAGTATGGCCTGGAAATGGTAGAAGTGCCTGGGAACGGGGTATTTGTGTACTTTTTTCTTTTTCTTTTTTTCTCTCCTCCTTTCGTTTTCTTTTCTTTTATTTTATTTCTTTTTTTCTTTTTTCTTTTTATCTTTTT
>BNWK01000349.1 GCA_025998775.1 Alphaproteobacteria bacterium
CTTAAACTGAAATTTCCTAACCTAATACCAATTAAACCTCTCTTAGGAAAGAAAAACTAAAAGAAAACACACTGACGAACTTCTTTTCCGAGATTTTTTATCGCATTCAAAAAACCAATGCTTAATCAAGTACAGAAAATTTTAGCATTAAACGAAGTCGGTTCTGTAAATGAAATTCTCCGAAAATTTGATCCAAAACTCGGTATGAATGAAGGTATTGGAAAATATGACTACCTCACAGTTGAATCACCTTCAGCGAAACCATTTGAAACAAACACTGAAATAACAATTCCGTTAACTAATTCAAATGTTGACGTTGTTGAATTTGGACGAAGTTTTTTCACTCTTCTCTTTAAAGTATCACTGAGTGTTCAATACAAGGAAGTTCCGGAGTCAGAATTAGATTTAGGTAGTCAAAAAATCGAGCACGTTGGTTTTAT
The DNA here is from genome assembly GCA_025998775.1 of Alphaproteobacteria bacterium. GTDB lineage: Bacteria > Pseudomonadota > Alphaproteobacteria > UBA3830 > UBA3830 > BNWE01. Next base: position 441 of record BNWK01000349.1, read on the forward strand.
ACGAAAACAGAATTCTGCAGATATAACACCTAACGCGGACCTCACAGGTATTCTCAGAAGAAGTGATTTAATTTTCTTCGGATATAAGAATTCAAGTGATGCTATTGACTCATACAGAATTCAACACAACGGAGTAGATATTGGAACTACAATGCAAAATAACGCAGGAGTTGAATCATTTCTTTATAACCAAATGAAACCCGAAATTGAAAAACAAAATAAAAGTAGTTCATACTCTCTTTGGGAAAATGTAATTAAAGCAGATGAATCAGCTTGTGGTGTCTATATAGATTACAACAAATTAGCATCAAATTTAGACAAAACTGGTAAAATAATTAACATAGAATTTCCGGTTACCATAGGTTTCGATATGCTACTCCCATTACAGAGTTTTAACTTTTTCCCTAATTGTCTCTTTGGTGATTTAACACTGATAATCAAAGTCAACCCGAACGCTATGGTATCGGCATGTACTGACCCCGAACAATCTCTGAGCTGGAGAGTTCGTGTAGATGCCGCTACCCTACAAAATAATTCAAGTGCAAAGACAGACATCGCTGACAAAGAGTTCCTTCTTGACAGAGCAATCAGTAATGGTATCACTCCACTACATTACCTAGATTTCAGTCATCGTTTCACACAACTACAGTGTTGGGGTATTTGTCGCACAGGATGTTATGTTTGTGGTGATGGAGAGATTCTTCTTACTAGTAGTAGTAGTAGTAGTGGTACGAAATGGAATGGAGGTAATGTTCGAGTTGAATACGCCGCTTTACCTACACAATTCACAAAAAGTACCTTCAACACAGAAACCGCTCAGGCTATGATTTGTGGATTCACTCTAAAGGATTCAGTAAAGTTAGCCCTCGCTCAATACTACAGAAAAGTTCCGTTCTGTATCCCATCAGAGAAAATCTTTCAACAGTCATTCAATACAGGACCATCTGCATCGGGATTAAATTGTACAATGAACATTCCATTAATTAATGCAAAAGAAATTATCGCCTTATTCCCCCGAAACGCAAATGAAATCACTACTTTCCGCAATCCTGAATATCAAAGCTGTATGTTAACTCTTCTTAACCGAAACTTCCCACAGAAGGGG
>BNWK01000350.1 GCA_025998775.1 Alphaproteobacteria bacterium
TGATTTGCAGCGGTTCGAATGGAAAATTTGAAATCTCCAAGTATCATATTTATAGTACCTCTCCGATTGGGCCATACAAAAACGCCCCAGAAAATTCCTTCATTTTTTCCGAAACTGAATTTGCAATCGACGTTGGATTTTGGTCAGGAGTCGCATTTACAGTAATATTAAAACTATTGTTTTGGTTTTTGCTTACATTCGCCTTTAAAATTTGAGGTAATTTCAGTGATTCGGTTTTTTGTTTTTCATCAGATGAACCGAACAAACTTCCAATTCCGGATTTTATGGTCGAAAATGGTGATGTGGTTTTATCGAAAATTCCTGTCGCGAAATTTGAGAATTTTTCCCAGATCGGTTTGATACTATCCCAGATTGTAGTAAAAAATTCTTTCACTTTTTCCCAATTTGCGATTATGAGCGTTGCACCAACTGCAAGCGCTGTTATTGCGGCTCCAATTGGATTCGCTGCCACAACCGCAGTTAGAGCTCGAAAGTGCGAGCCGCACTGGCAAAAATAATAGAGTCCAGCGTCACGCTGTCAGAAACAGTTGATCCAATGGCTCTCAAGCCGTCTACCAGTTTATTTATCGACGGCAGCAGCGTTGATCCAAGATCCATAGCAATTTCACTGATGGAATTTTTTAGCAACTGTAAGTTGTTTGCAGTCGTTGCTGCTCGTGCCTGAAATTCCTTTTCCATGGAGCCGCCGTAGGCTTTTGGATCGGAAATAAACGCCACTGCTTTCTTGTACTCACCTAAATTATTAACAAGTTTCCCCACCTCTCCTTGAAAATTTTTTCCAAAAATATCCACCAAAATTCCGGTGCGTTCCTGTGGCTTGATTTTTTCCACAGCCTCCAAAAATTGCATCAGTGCACCTTGCGCATCTTCGGAAATCGCTTTTTTCATGTCTTGCGCACTGATGCCGAGCGCACCAAAAGCTTTTTGACCTTTTTGACCGAGTTTCTCTGCTGTTACAAGCGTTCGAAGTATTGCGTCGACGGCCGTTCCCGCTTTTTCTTCACTATTTCCATGGCCAATCACTGTTCCAACCAGCGCAGATGCCTGTTGCGCAGACAATCCGAATGACTTCACCGAACCTCCGGCACGATTTAACGCCGGAATTATTTCTTTTGCCTTTGCGACCGTATTGTTACTGAGGTGGTTGATTACATCTCCAAGTTGTGTTAGGTCAGTAATTGGAATCTGGAAAACGTTTGATAATTTAGCCATCGCATCGCCAGCTTCCGCGGTTGTCATATCAAACGCAGTGGACATTTTTGCTACCGATTCCGTAAAGCCGATAAGGTCTTGTGATGCAACTCCAAGTTGTCCGCCTGACGCTGTAATCTGCGCCAGTCCTTCGGCCGAAAGCGGAATCGTTCGCGACATTTCTTTCAGGGAATTTCCCATTTTCAGAAGGCCGTCTGGCTCTGGAAAATCAACAACTTTCGCTACGTCAGCCATGGCAGATTCGAAGTCGACAGCGGCTTTTATTGGAGCTCCGAGCGTGGCCGCCAACGCAACGGCATCCATCATTTGGC
>BNWK01000351.1 GCA_025998775.1 Alphaproteobacteria bacterium
CTCCCACGAAGCGGGCCGTTGAGCGCAGAGAGGCAGGGACATCGACCCAAAATACGACATGACACATGTCCTGGTGGGCGTTGGTGCGAAGATCCTGCTTCATCTACTCGATACCATTACGACTTCGAACAGCGAAGACGTGCGAGCTTTGCTTGGTAGCTGTCGGGAAATCCTGAGCATCAAACCGGAAAATACGTGACCTGCGTTACTATAACGGAACCAGGTTTATACTTGATGCTTGAGTGGCTTTGCCCCAAGCCCTGAATCCCAACTCGTTATGCTCCTCTGGATGACGGAACACGATAATATCCTCGCCATTCAGAGGAGCGAAAGCTCGTAGGAATCAGGGGAAGTTTGGTGTCCTCGCATCCCTAGGAAAAAATCCTGCGTGACACGAATTTTCGGGAACATAACATACATACGGATGGTTCGAACTTCAACAAAAAAGCAAACTCACTCTATGTAGAGAATTTTACCAATTTTACCTTATGAAATTAAGGTTATCTTTACATTTTTTTGGTAACATAGTGCAATTAGCTGTTGTATACATACGCAAGGTGTGAATATCGAGTGTGATTAAAGTAATTTATAGATCAAACTAGATACTTTCTAAAAATAGTTGTATATAATAGCTCTTGCATGTTTTTTATCATAAGAGGAATATATGGCTAACACTGCAACGCAGGCATCAACAGCAACGCCGCAAGCGGCTGGAGCTCCATCTGGATCATCGGGAGTTTTGGGAGCATTGACACCGGCATTATTAATATTGGTTGCGTTTTACTTTCTGCTAATGCGTCCTCAGCAGAAGAGAGAGGAAAAGAGACGCAACATGATTGATTCCCTGAAAAGAGGCAATGTTGTTGTTACTTCAGGCGGAATCGTCGGTTGCGTTCATAAAATCATGAAAGATGGAGAAATATCGCTTGAAGTGGCAAGTGGAGTTCGCATAAGAGTTTTGAAGAGTGCCATCGGCGAAGTTCTGCCTAAAGAACGTGAGTTGGCTCCTGAAAATGAAGACGTCGAAATAACTTCTGAATTCACTGACGTGGAAGGGGAGGGGACCAAAAAAAATAATACGAAGAAGGAAAAGGGAGTCGCGCCGAAAAAGGTGCAGCATGGAAGCAGGAAGTCTTCTAGTTAATGAGTGGAGAGTAAGATGAATTTTCCGAAATGGAAGGAAGTCCTTATAGCGTGTGTTTGTGTGTTTGGTATCTTGTTCGCACTGCCAAATATTTTGCCGCAATCAGTTCTGAATAGTCTACCAAGCTGGATGCCGAACCAGAGAGTTTATCTAGGCTTGGATCTTAGGGGAGGGGCCCATCTTCTGCTGGAGGTGGATCTTGATAGTGTGAAAAACGATTACTTGAATCAAACGTTGGATTCAGCAAGAACCGCACTGCGAAAAGAATCTATCCCATATGCTTCCAATTTTCCAAAAACAATTGCGAAAGATCAGGGCTGTGTAGAATTCGATTTAAAGGATGGTTCTACCATTGGAAAAGCAAGGCCGGCGCTAGCAGCCATCGATTCTGATTATAAGG
>BNWK01000353.1 GCA_025998775.1 Alphaproteobacteria bacterium
AAATCCTGCGAAGATGGTCTTGAACAAAACCACAACTCAAGTTTTTATAGATCTGTATTAATCCGAGATATATGAGAAATTCATTGATATACAAGCGCATACAGTTTTTATATATCCTATTTAATCTAAAAATATCCTGTTGCATCCACAAAAATTTAGTGCCATAATTGAGGCCATAAAATGTAAGTCAGAGAGAATAGAAATGCTATCGGATGCGGCTTGTAAAAACGCAAAACCAAAAGATAAAGTTTATGCTATTACGGACGGTGAAGGTATGTATTTGGAGATTCATCCGAACGGCAGCAAGTACTGGCGTATGAAATACAGGTACGGAGATAAGCAAAAGCGTATAGCGTTGGGCGTGTATCCTGAAGTTTCGCTCAAAGAAGCGCGCGAAAAGAAAAATGTCGCAAGGAAGATTTTAAAAAGCGGAGAAGACCCAAGCATCGTTAAAAAGAAGGGAAAAATAGAGCTTAAAGAGGATATCGTTAATACTTTTGAAAATATTGTCTGGGAATGGTTAAAAAAGAAGAAGACAGAAGTTGCCGACAAGCAGGTCAAGAAAATAACTGCAAGGCTTGAAAAAAATGTCCTTCCATTTTTGGGAAGTATCCCTATCAAGAAGATATCTTCCAAGGAATTGTTAGCCGTTATTCGCAAAATTGAAGAACGTGGAGCAATTGTGACGGCTCACATTGTGATGCAATACGTCGGGCAGATATTCAGATATGCCATTGCCACGAATTGCGCCGAGCACGATATAACCGCTGATCTGAAGGGAGCGTTGCATTCTGCGAAGGTTATTCATTATCCTCATTTTTCAGAAAAAGAATTTCGGGAATTTTTGAAAAACTTGCCTGATTTAAAGGGAGAAGAAATTACGAAATCAGCTCTGAAGTTTATGATTTTAACGTTTGTACGCAATGGGGAGTTGCGTGGCGCACGTTGGGGTGAATTTGATTTTAAAAAACGCGAATGGCGCATACCTGCCGAACGGATGAAAATGAAGGAGCAGCACATTGTGCATCTTTCAAAGCAATCCATTGAGATTCTCGGAAAGATAAAAAATATATCTCCTTCCGATGTTTTTTTGTTTCCAAATAAAGATGATATATCGCGAGTGATGAGCAGCGGGACTTTATCCAATATTTTTAGGAAAAGCGGATACAATGGGAAAATGACTCCGCACGGTATCAGAGCTACTGCGTCTACTATTCTGAACGAAAACGGTTTCAGAGCCGATATTATCGAGCGGCAATTGGCTCACTCCGAGCGCAATCATGTTAGAGCCAGTTATAACCATGCGCAATATCTGCCGGAACGTCGGGAAATGATGGACTGGTGGGGCGATTATGTGGAAAAATTGGAAGGAAAGTAATGAATCAGGAAAAAGACTATGAACGGTATGTTAATCCATTGGGCAATGTATACAGCAAAAAGATATCGCTTGGCAATCTTTTAAAATTGGTGACAATAGGAAAAACTCGCGTCCATCTAACGCACGTTCAGTATGAACCCGCTGTATTCTCTATTTTTCC
>BNWK01000354.1 GCA_025998775.1 Alphaproteobacteria bacterium
TTTGCTTGTTTGAATATATTTATAGCATCATCGTATAGTACTATTGTTCCAGGCGTTTGGTCAGTAAATTCGGTAAGGTCTAGTGATGCGAGTAAATCCTTTCTACACTTGGCGGTTACGTCTCTAGTCAATCCCTTCTCAATCACCTGTTGGTATGCGTTTTCCGCATCAATCAAATCAACCAGAAATTGGTTCATATTTTCGTAACTCACTACTCTCTTTTTTAGCCCCACCATTCCTAGTAATTCTTTAACGGTGTTATCATTGGATTTATCGGTACAATAAACGAAATCATTATATCCACCAAAGTCTGACAAATGTGATAGCTTTATTAGTTCTCGTAGTACACTAAACGTTTTTCCCGAACCTCTTCTCCCAATATATAGGTTAATAGAATCACGTCTGAAATTGAGGTCTGGATCAATTACTGATTGTAGCTGTTCCGACTTATCAATACCGCGTATAGCACTATGAATCTTTTTATTAACATACTGTGTCAGCATTTTATTGTATATAAAACTATGGGTTCTTTACTAGAAATTGTGAAAGCAGTTAAGTTAAAAATAAAAGGTAAATGAACGTTGGGTCGCCCGTTTCTAGTCTACCTCCAGTCAATGAAAACTCACCGCTAAAAAGTCCGCCGATGCTTAATCAAACTTAACGCCCGCTTTCGGGCGCTTATTAATCCAACAACTCTGTTCTCGCTCTAGCGAGCAGCGAAAACTTGCAGTCTTGTCGGGCTGACGAAGTCAGTCCACTTGGTTAAGAACATCTTCAACGGTGGTCGCTCCGCTCTCGCAGAGCATCGACTCAGGAAGAGTCCCGGCATGAATGCTAGTGGCTTCTTTTATTATTGGTTCCGGCTCTCTACTACGGTACGCTAATTTGTCAAGTTTATCAATCCCAATCGTTGTTCTCTTGTGACTAATATCACGAATCAGATAGTGCTTGAATCCAGGGACATTATTTTGCTCTTTCAAAGGTCTGAACTTTCCACAAGTTAGTTTCTTGTACAGTTTTCCATCAGATATGTACAGGTCGATATCAAGGAATTTTCTGTTGTAAAAAATTCACTACACGATAACTAATTAAATTATCTAGTAATTCTGTCTTTGGTTTGTACGGCATTTTATATAAGATAAAAAAATCGATTACTTTTATTTTAATCGACCTCTTCTACGTATGATGCTCTAACCCCTTCTTCATCGTCTGGTGCAGGTGATGCAAGTTCAAGTCTTGGATGTAGTTCATCAGGTCTTTTGGCATATTTAATACCATCAGGCACCTTCTTTTTACTCTTGTTATATTTTCCAGTAGCCACATTCTTAAAGATATCTGCATATCCTAAGTTATCACCGTGTTCTTGATAGTCCTGTGATAGTCCATTGGCAATATCCCCTGCTTTACCTATCCAGTCTAACCCCGTACTAATCCCTGTTCCTAATCCAGGTATCACTGAATCAAGCGCTGGTGCTCCAAGTTTTCGGATACCTTGAATAAAGTCACTTTGAGCGAAATCTCCTATTTTCC
>BNWK01000355.1 GCA_025998775.1 Alphaproteobacteria bacterium
GCATTTACTTGGTATTATTGGAAAGGATTAATAGTGGTAGTAGCGACGGAATTAATGGTGTTATTAACGATGGGGTTAATGGTGTTATTAGCGAAAGCACCTCCAGTGCCGGCAGCGTAGCTGCTGGGATTAATGGTAAAACTAGCGACATTACCATTAGTTTCCAACAGAATACATACCTTAAGTCTGTGGATGTTAAAGCCAAAGACGGTACAGAATTAGTAACATACTTAACCACAGGATCTGAGTATTTCCATCTGTTACATCCGCGAAAGAACCAACCGCAGGAGATGGGACTAGTGGATTTGGACACTTGCAAGCTACGGTACTTAACAAGTAAGCGAGATACTGTTGGAGGAATAGAGACCAAGAATGTTCCAATTTCCTTTACCCCACTGGATTATTCTCTACTACAATATCCTAGTGTCGAACGCACATATAGAGCAAGTAATAAGGCTACAAAGGAAGAAGCAGCTGTAATAAAACATGTAACAGTCGACGGAGAAAAGATGGAAAAGGTGGTAAAGGAGAATAGCGAATTGTTACAAAAACAGATGGATCTGTCTAAGAAATTAGTAATCGCGAGGAGATTGGAGAAAGGGCTAGTGGAGAGGAGTTATTGTAAGACAGATAATTTTACAGATTTCGAAGATGGTACAACCGTGTATATCTATGCATACAAATACATAGATGGTAGGTACGGAAGGGCAATACTAATGTTGTACAGTAAAGAATCTGTTGCTAACGAGCGTACAAAATATGGTAAGATCTACGCCCCATCCAATATACATACATGGTTGGATAACCGTAAAGACAAGTACAAATTAGTAAGTCCAATAAACACTAATGGTACAATTTATGGTACGTACACGTCTAATCCGATATTAGTTTTGCGCAAAAGTGGTACATACCATAACAAAATGCGCAATAAATGTGCAAAGGTGGATGTTGTAGAAGCATTGGTAACAAGTAGCGAAAATGTAGCAAAAGAGTACAAAAATTTGTTGTTGGAGGCTGTAAGCGAAACTGTAAAAATAAAGGATGTACAAGATTTAGATGTATTAGTGGAAGAGGGACAAGAGATAGAGATATTGGGAAAGAGGCTTGTTGGAGACCTAGTAATAGCACCAATACCACTACCTATGCGAAAGCTGGATTTTGGTTAAAACAACTCCTAAACATACACAACAAGACCAAGTCTAAAGTAGTCGTCGGATGCTACAAAACGACACCACAAAAGCACCGATAGCGTTTGTATACAGGGACAATGGTGCAGGTAAAAGGACTAGCGGACGAAACCAATAATTCTACCAATATACCCTTCGGGTCTGGCAGCGAACAAAAGTTCGAAGCGCTTGCGCGCCGAGGCGAAGCCATTACTAATTCTACCAATAATACGAGCAATAATTCTACCAATAATCCCAACAATAATCCTAGCAATAATTCTACCAGTAATCCCTTGCTTGCTCTTGCCGTTAAAGCTCCAACAAAAAGGGTTCTTTTCATGGAATTAACTAACCTAACGCAGG
>BNWK01000356.1 GCA_025998775.1 Alphaproteobacteria bacterium
GTTTATGGGAAGCTATCCGTGCGTGCCTATGCGAATGGATCCCAACTGTTGTATCACTCGGTCAGCGGTATCAACGATTATGGGATTCTCGTTAAAAGATTCAGTAAAACAAGCGCTTGCACAATACTATAGCAGTGTTCCATTTGTGATTCCATCAGAACGTATTTGGATTCAAGCATTTAGTACAGGTCCGTCAGCGAGTGGGTTGAACTGCGCTATGAACGCACCAATGATCAATGCTAAAGAAATAATTGGATTATTCCCCAGAACTCCAAATGACCTCACATGCTTTAGAAATCCTGAGTACCATCACTTAATGTTTACGTTATTGAATCGCAATTTCCCACAGAAGGGATGTTGCAGTACAAGCACAGAATTTTACAGAATGGAGATGGAGTCATGCAATCTGGACACAATTCTCTGTCCAACCCAATCGTTCGAGAATTCCTACTTGAAGAAAGTTTGCCCATACTACCCAATGAGACAGCGTTGCAGCGAAGATGACACCGATTTCCTCCTGATATTCAATCTCGAGCGCCAGAGCTCTAATGCGTTCTTTGCTGATCCTGTTAATTCAAGCAACGAATCCATAACTTTGACTGGGAGCCCACAGGTGCAGGGTATTGAGGATTCCGAGCATAAAACTGGAGGAGATACTTACTTCTATCTTAATGCTGAGGGTGATACGACGGATAATGAGGAACACCACAATCACACAGCCCCAATATTAGCTATTGTTTCAGACACATTTTGGTTGTTCAGTACTTCAGAGAGACCCACTTATGAAATCGCAGCTGGCTGGAACGAAACCTTAAATAAACACTATCCTGAGGTCCTGAGACGATTGGCTGGGTCGGGCTAAAACAGAGTTTTATTTTTGAGTAAATATGCCAGGTCAGTACAGTAAAAATGATTTGATACTCAGGAGTTTGAAGCGAAAATATCCATATGATGACATCGAGATGACTTTAAAGAAACCTCTGATAGCTTACAATGAATCCGTATTGGGATTGCCACCAGGGATGGTTTCATTAATGGGGACATCACCAACTAAAACCCCGACTCAGACCTTAAATAATAGCAAATATGCTGACCAAAGAGATGCCTCAGACACAGTAGGCAATATAAACACTGGTGCCAGCGTCGTTTCAGGTTTAGCGTCACAAGCTTCTAATGCCGTTGAGTTGGCCAAAATGTATGGCATCGGTGTTCCGTCAGCTTTATCGAGTGTTGCAACCACCGCAACTGAGATAGGCAAAGCAGCTGGACCTGCCCTCGGTGCTGTCAGTGCTGCATCAAGCGGTGTCAGTCTTGGGTTCGATATTGCAAATGCAAAGAAGGAAGGAAAAGTGACGTTCGATAATGCCATGAAAATAGCGGATGATGCAACCGGTGTTGTTTCGGGAATCGCATCAATGTTTCCCGGTCCTGGCTCGGCTATTGGACTTGGACTGAGTATCGGTGAGAAAATCGTTACTGCTCCATTTAAAGCTTATCATGCCGTGAAGGAGGAAGAGAAAAGAGAAG
>BNWK01000357.1 GCA_025998775.1 Alphaproteobacteria bacterium
TGGAGATTCTTTTTACGATTTTGATTAATTTTCGATGCTCACGATAACGATTGGAAAGAATTGAGCTGGTATAATACTACAAAAAGGTTAGAAAAACGCTCAAAAATCACCAAATAAAAGTAGTGGGGCAAGTTTAGATCTGTGGAGTTGGAAGTTCAGTAATGAGCTTCTCTACTCTCGAACAAATCTCAGGACGTCTCAAATTAGAGCAAGGGCGAGCCGTCGTCAGTCATGAGACGATTTACAGCTACATCAGAGCAGACAAGACTAAGGGAGGCCTGTTATGTCAGCATCTAAGGCATGGAGCGCTAACTCCGCCGAAAATTATCCCCTTTTTGGATTTTCGTCATTTAAGTTACGAAAAAATTTGATATCATAGTTAAGATATGGTTTAACTTTAGCAGCGCCTAATTAGGTGCGCATATTTTGGAGATGGAGAGATAGGTTTTCCGGAGTGGGTTTCTCGTTTTAAAGAGTCGCATACGGTCATAAAGCGGATCAAAGGGCATTACTATAAGTATGAAGTCACACATCAATATGACAAGGAGACCAAGCGCTCCAAGCGTAAGACCGTGAAATTGTTGAGCAAGATCACGGAGAAGGACGGATTTGTCCCATCGCTCAAGAATATGTTGCGTGAAATTATCCCGCAATGTCGATAGCAAGATGTTCGGAATTTTCGCGTTATTTGAGGAATTATTGGCCGACGAAATTCGCTCACTTCTGATGGTTTTTGATCAAGAGACGGTGGAGCAATTGCTTGTTTTTGCCATGATGAGATGGTCACATCATTAGCGAGTGAGACATGTCTTTGATGACTCAATAATGAGTTCACACAAAAACATGTCTATTTTTTATGATTAGAGGATACTCACCATTTCGGGAAACTTTTCAATGCATCAATAGCCGGTTGAAAATTTTTATCCGCGGCTTTCTGATACAATTCGAATGCTTTATTAAAATTAACTCCACCAACTGCCTTACCATTGCAATACATATTTCCGAGAGCATTTTGAGCAGGTGCATTATCTTTATCCGCGGCTTTTTGATACCATTCGAATGCTTTATTAAAATTAACTCCACCAACTGCCTTACCATTGCAATACATATTTCCGAGAGCATTTTGAGCAGGTGCATTATCTTTATCTGCGGCTTTTTGATACCATTCGAATGCTTTACTAAAATTAATTCCGCCAACTGCCTTACCATTGCAATACATATCTCCAAGAGAGTTCTGAGCAGCTGCTACATCTTTGTCAGCAGATTTCTTAAACAATTCGAATGCTTTATTAAAATTAACTCCACCAACTGCTTTACCGTTATAATACATATTCCCAAGATTATATTGAGCAGTCGCATTACCTTTATCTGCAGCTTTCTGGTACCATTCGAATGCTGACTTAGGATCAGTGTAAAAATAACTTAAACTTTTGGCGTTGGTGCAATGATGTAATTCCATTCTCCATGAAATCCGATTTCAGTACGGTTAATAGCCTTGAATTCCTTATCGCTAACTTTAACTGAAA
>BNWK01000358.1 GCA_025998775.1 Alphaproteobacteria bacterium
AGGGCACACCGGCGGCGGACGAGGGTGCACCTGCGGCGAACGAGGGTGCAGCGGCGGTGAACGAGGGCGCAACGGCGGCGGACAAGGGTGCAGAAGCGGTGAACGAGGGTGCTGCGGCGGTGATCAAGGGTGCACCTGCGGTGAACGAGGGTGCAGCGGCGGTGAACGAGGGTGCACCGGCGGCGAACGAGGGTGCAGCGGCGGGGAACGAGGGTGCACCGGCGGCGAACGAGGGTGCACCGGCGGCGAACGAGGGTGCAGCGGCAGGGAACGAGGGTGCACCGGCGGCGAACGAGGGTGCAGCGGCAGGGAACGAGGGCGTGGTGACATGGGGAAATGGGGTGGAGGAATCAGAAACTGTATTCGTCAGTTGCTGCAGCGTTTGAATGAGGTTCTGCATCACTTGCTGCACATCCTGTGTCTGCTTCGGTCCCATCAAACGTCGCAGTTCCAGCGCCTGTGCCTGTGCCAGCCCCACCAACTGCTGGGGTCCCATCTGCTGCTGTTCCCCCTGTGGCGCGTGAGCCTGTGCAAATGCCGAATGCACGAAAGGCCCTGGTTTCTGCTGCATCCAAGCCGTGTGCTGCGCTTGTGTCTGTGCATGTGCGGAATGCTGGAAGGGATCCACCCGATTCTGCGCACACCACTGCAGCTGCGAGTGTGCCTGTGCCTGTGCCTGCGCGTGTGTCTGTGCCTGCGCGTGTGCCTGTGGCAGTGCCTGCGTGTGTGCCTGTGGCTGTGCCTGAGCGTGTGCCTGTGGCTGTGCCTGAGCGTGTGCCTGTGCCTGTGCCTGAGCGTGTGCCTGTTCCTGTACCTGAGCGTGTGCCTGTTCCTGCGCATGTGTCTGCGGCTGAGCGTGTGTCTGCGGCTGCGCGCGCGTGTGTGTTTGCGCATGTGCTTCCGTTCCCGCCTCCCCCTGAACCTGTTCCTGCGATTGTACCTGCGGCTGCGGCTGTCGCTGTGATTGAGACAGTGCTTTCACCTGCACCTGCAAGTGAAAATGCGTCTGTGCCTCTGTCGGTGCCTGTGCCTGTGCCTGTGCCTGCGCCTGTGCCTGTGCCTGTGGGAGGTGTGCCAGTAGTAGTAGTAGTAGTAGTAGAGGTGGATAATGCAGATATACGGGCGGCTGCAGCGGCGGCGGAAGAAGAGGCAGAGGCAGAGTGAGGAGGAGAGGGAGAGATAGAGGGAGAGGCAGAGGCAGATGAGGCAGAAGGAGAGTCAGAGAAAGAGAAAGCGAGAGAGGTAAGAGTCGTAGCAGCAGCCACAGCAGACGCAGACGCAGACGCAGACGAAGGAGGCGGCACATACTGTTCTGTGCTGGTAAGCATGCAGCGCCACCGCGGATCTGCAATGCGCGCAGAGCACTCCTCCACTCCGAACGCTGCGCATGCATCGGGCGTGCACACCAAACCCCCCCCCTCTGTTAAGGTTCCCGTGCACCCCTGCGGGCAGCTTATCTTCGAAACTTCCCCGGCGCCTTTATTTTCACCTTCACCTTCACCAACCACAAGGTGGTGCGGGTCAGG
>BNWK01000359.1 GCA_025998775.1 Alphaproteobacteria bacterium
TCCCTCTCTCTCTCTCTCTCCTCTCTCTCTCTCTCTCCCTTTCCCTCTCTCCCTTTCCCTCTTCCTCTCCCTTTCCCTGTCTCTCTCTCTCTTTCTTTCTCTCTCTCTCTCTCACTCCCCACCCTCTCTTTTTTAAATGTATCCTGTGTTACTAAGTATCGCACGTGTGAGTGAGTGAGTGTGTGTTTGCGCACATCCACGTGAGCATGTATGTGTGTTTGCAAGTGTTCGTCTGTTTGTGTGTGTGTGTGTGTGTGGTGTGTGTGTGCGTTTGTGTTTGTGTAACTTTCATTCATTTCCTTTACTTATCTATTTTTTTCCAGCTCAAATATCAATCAAACTCCCAGCCTTTCACTTCCATCATCTTCCACCGGGTTTGCAAGGTGTGTGCGTACGTGTGTGTGTGTGGATATAGATGCATGTGTGTATGTGCGTGTATCCGCGTGTGTGTGGTGGCGGTGTGTGTGTGTGCTATGTGTAATGTGTGACTGTATTTCGTGTGCGTGCTGTACGTGTGGTGGGTGTGAGTATTATGTGGTGTGTGTGTGTGCTTGTGGTGAGTGCTCATGTGTGTGTGTACTGTGTGTGTGTGGTGTGTAGGTGTATGCTGTCACGCGTGGTTGTGGTGCGTGCGGTGTTTGTGCATGCATGAGTGGGTGTTCTTCCCCTGCGAGAACTTGGTGTGTTTACGTGCATGTGTGTGTGTGTGTGTACTGATGTCTACCTACATGTGGGTACACGTATGTGTGTGTGTGTGTTCCTGTGCGTGTGTGTGTGTGTGTGGGTATGTGTTGCGTACGTGGATATTGTGTCGTGTGTGTTTGTAGGTGGTATGTGCATATGGTGAGGGTGGACATTACCCGTAAACCCCCAGCTGATTTCTCCTCCTCTCCTCTTTTCCAAATTTCCATTGCCAGCGTTCGCGCCTGTACTGACTTTACTTGCCCAAATTGACGCTGCCTTTTCCTTTCCTTCGCCTCTCCCCTCCTCCATGTCCTTCTCTTCCTCTTTTAAAACCGCCAGGCATGACACCGCCAGTCGTGCCATTGCTCCCAGCAGTTGTAATAATCACGGTAGTTGCAACAATAGTAATCATGATAATAATAATAACAATAGCAATAATGCCGATCACTCTTCCTATCCTGCTTTTAAATCATCTCCATTAATGACCAAATACCATTTTTCCCCTTCTTTCTCCCAAACTTCCAATCTGAACTCAATGCAGACTTTTTCTTCTTTAGTTTCATCTCCCCCTTCCAATGATTCCTTCTCTAGCATCCCCTCCTGTTCTGATAATAACCTCTTTTTCCTCATTTTCCTTCCTCCTCCTCTGCTACTTTTTTCCACCCCACTCTCATTCTCATCATTCCTTCTCCTCTCCACACTCTTTCATTTTCTCCCGATCTTCCACCTCCTCTTCCCTGTCTCCCTCTTCCACCTTTCGATACGAATCCCCTTCATCTTTGTCCTCCTCCCACTCCTCCTCCCCGCTATCCATACCCTCCCTCTCCTCATCCTCCTCTTC
>BNWK01000360.1 GCA_025998775.1 Alphaproteobacteria bacterium
GTGGTTCATCAATGCTCCAGCGAAATATAAGAAGATAATCAGAGTACTTGGCGCTACCGTAAATCAAGTAGAAGTATCTGAGTTTTATGAATACTTGACTTCAATTGTGGTACCTGTTCAACCAGGAGTAGTTCTATCTATGTATAAGAATTGATCTCGGGTTGCCAAGGCTCAAAATGACCCTTTTGACGCGTCAGAGTGGCCCAAAACGACCAAAAGCGACCAAAATTTAAGTAAAACATCCCTGAAATCAATAGGGACCAATGGATTTAAGAGTAAAACCACCCATTTTCACTCAACAACTACCAAAGAAAATCGACAAAAAAAAATGTCAGATGACATTTGAGATTACCCTTTTCACACTTCGGCAACGCAGGATCATGTGTGCAAATTGACCAAATTGTCCCAAGCGAACAACAAAAAATCACTCAAAAACGACTTTCTTTAACGGGGATCATTGACGAAAAACACCTTCGAAATCGTATTCGATTTTCACCAACGTTGTCGTTTGCGATCTCATGAAATCGCTTTGAAAAATAAATGCTTGTCGTCAGCGTTTTCACAGCTGTTCTCAGTTTTGACTATCGCTTCCATTTTTCCCTAGTTTCAATAAACTTTTTTGAAACTCGGCAACTTCAGAAACTTTTTATTTTTTTATCCGCAATGAAATATATATGAGTTCAATCGCAAAACATTGGAAGTTTGAATGCACAGTCGAACCTCGGTTTGTCGATAGCAAGATGCAGTTTCTATCGGTGGAAGTTTGTGGTACAGTAGAGAATCCCATTTACGTTTGTTATGTTGAGTGGAAAACGAAATCGAAAGTATCAGCACGCACGTACTTCGGTAAAACTGTCAGAAATGGAGAAAGCAAAAACGTGTTCGAGATTGTTAACAAAGCGAACGTGAGAAAGGAATACGGAACGAGGAGTGAGCAAGGCAAAGAAGTTAAATCGAGTACGCTTGTGATTAACGAAAAAACTATGCAAGTCGCGTCTACGTCAAAGCCTTGTATTAACGAATCTGTCGAGGCGCAAAAGTATCTGTTGAGAGCAAGACTGTTAGCCGAAGGTTTCAATAACATCGTCTTCATTCACAACGCGATGTATGGCTTAAATTATACTCCTATTGATTACGCTCTCTTCTATTTTCACGTGATCGATCAACAAGTACTTCAGTTGTGTTTGACAGAGTCTATACTGAAGAGAATCGACGAAACAAGTAACTGTTTTAAAGCGGATATTCACAACGATGGTAATCCCAACTCTCAACTCATGTGGTGTATCTCGTTCACATTCCTTAAGAATTCTCCACATAATTTCTTTAAACCTTTGCGTAATAAATTCTCTCAGTTCATGTGTGATCATTTCTCAAAAGATCAATTGTGTAAAATGCAAGGTGCACTCGAAGGAAATAAGGGAAGATTAGAAAGCGATAAATACAGCTATATTGAAGAAACGAACACGTGGACTACCGACGAAAAGCAGAAGACAGCATCTGAATTCAAAGGCAGTGATTTC
>BNWK01000361.1 GCA_025998775.1 Alphaproteobacteria bacterium
TCCTATCCATATCAGACGAAAAAGAAAAACTGGAATTTTATCCATCAAAACGACTGCTGAAATGGCCAAATGGATCCATTGCGACTCTTTACGGAGCTGAAAATTACGAACATCTCCGTGGCCCTCAATTTGACGCTGCCTGGATAGATGAGTTTGCGAAATTTCACTATCCCAAGGAAACATTTGATCAGCTATCGTTTTCGTTGCGTCTTGGAAGCAGTCCCAAGATAATATTGACCACTACTCCACGTCCAATACAATTCATAAAAGACCTCATGAAAAGAGATGATGTGCACACTGTCAGAGGATCATCACTCGAGAACTCCAATAATCTCTCGCCGACCTTTTTAAAACAGCTGGAGTATCTTCGTGGCACTCGACTGGAGGCGCAGGAAATTTATGCTGAAATCGTAGAGGAAAGCCAAAATACATTGTGGGCTTGGGAAGACATAGAGAAATGCCACAAGAATCCGCCACATTTCATGGACAATATCGTCATAGGAGTGGATCCAGCTCTGACAAGCACTTCCGAAAGCGACGAAACCGGCATAATAGTCGCTGGCATGGATGGATTTGGAAAAGCCTACGTTCTGGACGACTTGAGTATATCTGCAGCTCCGGACGTGTGGGCAAAGCGCGTTGTAAATGCATATCACAGATATTCGGCACGCCTAATCATCGTGGAGCGCAACGCCGGCGGAGATCTGCTGGCGAATCTACTGAAGTCATTGGATGATTCCGTAAAAATAAAGACTGTCTACGCTCATAAATCAAAGGCCATAAGAGCTGAGCCTATAGTCATTCTTTATCAGAAGAAAATGATCTTTCACTCACGACAATTTCATAAGCTGGAGATGCAAATGGCTACCTACGAACCCAAATCAAAATCTCCGGACCGATTGGACGCAATGGTCTGGGCCATGACGGAATTATTTTCCATCGCCAATCCAACCAAAGCATCGCCGTCAGCGTGGACTGCGTAGATTGAGCTTTAGGACCGCTTGCAATTTATCGAGTAATAGATAAAAAAACAATAAAAAAACACGAAAAACTCTTGATAATTACCAAGGTATTGTATTATACAACAATGGGTTTTAAATACGGAGGATATAATGAAAAAAACCATAAAAGGAGCTATATATGCACTGTCGTTGGTGGCAGTTACGTTGTCGTTAGGAGCTATGGAGAAGAATAACTACTGTCAGCAAGGGGCGGGAGAGGTTCGCGCTGTTGATATAAAACAGTTGCACGAAGCAGTTAAAAGAGGGAGTCTCGATGACGTAAAAAAACTACTGAAAGCAGTTGAACAAAAGGGAGAGAATATATCCGATTTCGTAAATGCCATAGACGGGAACAAGAGGACTGCGTTGCACTACGCCGCCGCTGGAGGTGATTCTGTTATGGTTTATCTTCTTCTAGATAACCAAGCCGACATAAATGCCGCAGACAAATATGGCAACACTCCGTTGCATTTGGCAGCTGGCGACACAACTACATACTACAATTATACCCGCTT
>BNWK01000362.1 GCA_025998775.1 Alphaproteobacteria bacterium
AACACCTTAGATGGTGGAAATGAAATAATTTAAGGTGATGGAAATGTCTGATTTTTTTAATCCATTTTTATTAGATTTTAAACGTTCTGAAATTGTTCTGGAAGAGAAAAAAATGAGTTCATTTGATGGGGGTCTTTTTTTTTCTTCCTGCCAGAATTTGAGAGAAGATGACGACTTGTTGATTATTATTTTCCTGGAAATATTTTTGTCCCCTGATTCGACTTTGTTTTTTCATGGCAGGAAGGAAATATTTTTTCAAATTCAGTTTTTGAATGTGGACAAATTTGGAAAACTATTCATAAGTTTTTATTGCCTATCCTTGACTCATACTTTTATGCATGCATATTTGATGCTTTTCTTCACTTTTTTAGCATCAGTCACGACTCTTGTGTTGCGTGATGGAACAGGAATTGGAGTTCATTCACACAAATTCGTTACAAGCAAAGATGTATGTAATTTGCAGATAAAAATCACTTTCTCGGTTTGGTCTTTCCATTTTTTTTTTGGTGATAATATTATGCATATAGGATAATTCGCAGGCACGTGTCTTTATTGAATCACAGATTCCTCTGCCCAATGCTCCTGGCCATCGAATTGTGCCCCCCCTTGTAGACGAGCTTCCGTCATCACCTCCTTCGTCGCCATCATCACCATCATCGTCACTGTCATTATCATCATCGTCATCATCCCCACCATCATCACCATTGTCCTCCTCCTCCTCCCCTTTCTCTGCTGAGTTTTTAGCCTCCAGGCCCATTACCCAGCACATAGCACATCTCCGCACAAATGCTGTCCAACTACAGGCGATGGTAGAACAGACGCGCGCCAACGCAGCGGCAACCGTAGAGGTTGCGGGTGAAAAGGCGGCTTCAACAAATGTGCACAGAGGTAGGAAAGGAATGGGAGGAGGGGGAGGAGGAGCAGTAGGAGGAGGAGGAAGAAGAAGAAGAAGAGGAGGAGGAGGATCAGGGGCGGAGTTTGGAGCAGAAGGGGTTAATGGGTCGGATGGGAGTGAGAGTATTCTGTGTGGAATATGTGGAATTCTAGTGCCCTCATCGGAGTTTGCCGTTCACGAAGAGTCTCACGCATTTGAAATGAGGGACAGCACTCCAGATAATGTTGCCAATATTGGCAACCAATCCAAACGCCAGTCATCACCCAGTCCACAGATTGTCTACAAGGTAAAACCCCGTTCGTCATCGCCTTCTGCACGCTCATGCTCGCCTGCTGCTGGTTCGTCCTTGTCCTGCACTGCTATGGGATCCCCGACAACTACTACTGCCACTGCCACTGGCTCTGTCTCTTCCTTCTCTTCCTTTGCATCCTTGGGATCTCCATCCTCGCGCACACCACCCCCATTACCATTACCATTACTGCTGCCGCCGCCATTGCCGCCTCCATTGCCGCCATCACCTCCTGCTTCATCCTATGCACCCCTGTCCACCTTCCCATCCACATCGTCCACGTTTCCGCATGCGTCGTCATCTGGTATCCCACCAACAACGTCCTTT
>BNWK01000363.1 GCA_025998775.1 Alphaproteobacteria bacterium
ATAACGAAAGAGCATACCGTTGGAGAAGAAATAATTAAAATGAATGTTCCAAAGCAGGACAGAAAGCTTACTCAAATGATAGACACTCATGGTGAATTCATGGGATTTAGCACTTATGAATTATGGGATCTGATAGACACTCACAAATTCGTTATAGACGAGGTTGAGGAGTTAGCTTTGTTTACTAGAACTGATTACTTTGCTGCGTGGTACGATGAAATGATTGCGAAACGGAACCAGTACATGGCAGAGGAAGAAATTGCAAAAAGCAAGGGTGAACCCGTTCGAAATGGTAAACAGGCATATATATAAATGAGTTTGAACAGCTCATTTGGATTTGACTTGCTTAATGAAGAAAAATATAGTCACACTAAACTAATCACAAAAGATAAAGCCTGGGCATGCGTAAAGAGAAGGAATTATGTTGCGATGAGAGAAATCACTGACGATTTGTTTCTTGTGTCCTACAGCCCGAGAACATATAAATGTGGCACTTGCATTCACTGTGGCGTTTTCACTCTTGATAACTCTAAATTCTGGTTGATGAATTTCATCTACAACTTCGTCTACAAATGCGTCGATCGAAACAGAATCATGGTAATCTACTGCGATACTGACTGTGTTACATTTGCAATTGCTGGTGATAAGAGTAAGGGAATTGATCAAGGATTCTCAGCAATTATTACTAATCAGGAATTGTGGGATAAGTATGCACCGACGGTTCTACCCATAAATACAAAAGAGAAGAGATTACTAACGTTTGACGTTGAAAATATCGGTGACGAGATGATAGCTCTTGCTCCAAAGAACAACATTTTGCATAGAGTCCAAGAGTACAAAAACAAATGCGATATTCCGCCAACATAGAATGACTCTTGCAAAAGAAAGAATGATGGATCGTTCAAGATGGATTACAAGAAAGGTCTTAAAGGGGTAAATAAGTACAGAAACACTCAAATAGACCACGATGCATTCAAAAGATGCTACGAAAACGGAGACTTGATTATGGGACAGAATTGCGGATTTCATCCCGTTAGAGTTAACGATTCACGTTCGAAACCCAACGAGAACAATCTGCAAAAAGAATTCGTCGTTGTTAAGTCTGAAGTAAACAAGATTGCACTCAGTAACGTTCGTACAAAAATGATTGTTATGAAAGATGGTATTTGCGCACCGTTCATCTACGAACTGACAGCTAAAGATTATGGTTAATACGTTAGTTTATTTTTGTATAAATATATATGCCCGGACAATACAGTAAAAACGATCTTGTGCTTAGAACTTTAAAGAGAAAATATCCTTATGATGATATCGAGACTCTGTTACGAAAACCTAAGATCATTTACAATTACTCTACATTAGATCTTTCTCCAAGTACTATCTCAAAAATAATTCAGCAAAGTTCGCAAAACGTTTCTGCCGCGAGCGGGAGTCCCTCCGGAACAAATGAGTACACTAAAGCAAGAGACATCTCGAACACAATAGACAATGTAAACTC
>BNWK01000364.1 GCA_025998775.1 Alphaproteobacteria bacterium
CTTCAATCGTTTGGAGCTGGCGGTTGTTGTCCATGAATTCTTTTTCAATGTAGGCCTTCACATCTGCACGACTCGCCGGATCCCCGTCAAATGGCGCCCATTCTTCCTCTTCGTCTTCTTCTTCACCATCATCGAGTTCGTTGTTGAGGTTTCCGAGTCCGACTTCGCTTCCAGTTTCTTCGCCACCACCGTCTTCGTCATAGTCTTCATCGTCTTCGTTGTTGCTGTCGCCTCCACTTCTTTCTTCCTTTTCTTTCCTTTCCATTTCCCTTTTTTTCGCTTCGTTTTCCAATTTCAGCGCTTCGTTTTGTAATCTCTGAGCTTCCACTTTCACTCTCCTCCCATCCGCTGCCAGCTCCTTCTCAGTCATCAAAGACCTCCTCTCCGCAAGTTTTATCTGCGCCTCTTCGTCCATTTCAGTCAGATCGATCATCTCGTCAACTCCTTTCCCTTTTCCTTTCGCTTTCGCTGTCTTTGCCTTTGCCTTTGCCCTTGCCTTTGCCTTCTGTGCTCCCTTCTTCGGTCTCCCTGGACCTTTCCACTCCGTTTGTAATTGTCCATCGTAGTTCGGGTCCCGAGGTTTTCGACCCTTGTATGCCACCGACGCTGGGACACTGTATTCGTTTTCACCATCATCGCTTCCGCTTTCGGTACTGCTTCCGGCTCCGGCTCCGCTGCTGCTTCCGGTTCCGGTGCTGCTGCTGCTCTGTTCCAAAGTGCTTGCGTAGTTTGCTGTGATCCTTCTTTGAGTTTCTTTGATCCCGTTCAAGATCTCCTTTCTCCATTTACTGATTGACTTTGGTGAGGAGAGATCCAAATCAGGCGGTTCGAAGAAATGTGGATACGGAACATAAGCCATGACTGAGTCGAAGAAATCTAGAACCTTTTGTCCAGCGTCTTCACATTTTTTCAAGTCTTTGAAAAGGTCATGGAGTGCATCACCATTTATATATTTACCACCAAACTGCTTGATACTTGTTTCGCTCGTTCTTGCTATCACATTTCCGATTTCAACAATATTGTTTGAAATTTTCCGGATCATTATCGCTTTCAGTTCTGAAAAAAATAGAAAAATGGAAAAAGAAAAAAAACCATTGACTGAGGGTCTTTCCATCGTTCTTAAATTGTGTATCTTATCTCCTAAAAAACGGTGTTAAAGAAAAAAAGGTTGGTTAAAAAAAAAAAAACTTGGAGTAGGTTCTGATGATGACGATGACGATGGTGAAGAAGATGAACTGGAACTGGAACTGGAACTGGAACTTGTACCAACACCAGCAGCAGCAGCAGCAGCAGTACCTTCTTTAGGTTTTGAGTTTTCTTAAAAAAAAATAAAATTTAAAAAATGAAATTAAAAAATGGAAAAAAAACTTGAACTAGGACTACTGGACGAAATTGATCCAAAACCAAAAGTAGCAGCAGCAGCAGGACTTTCTTTTGGTTTCACATTTTCTTAAAAAAAAAATAAAAAAAAATAAAAATAAAATAAAAAAAAAGAAA
>BNWK01000365.1 GCA_025998775.1 Alphaproteobacteria bacterium
CCTCCTCCTCCTCCTCCTCTTCCTCCTCTCTCTGCAGTCCCGCGGCCAAGTTCCCTTTTGTCCTTAAGGTGTCCGATTTCGGCCTGTCTCTGTTCGCCGTCGAGGCTCTTCACTTCCCCGGCTTTCGCGGCTCACTGCCCTACACTGCACCAGAGACTCTCTACGCGAACGAGAAGTTCTTTGAAGGCGTGCCAAACAGAAACAAGTACCGGAACGCAACTGTGCCGTACTTCCTCTCCAACAAGAATGACGTCTTCGCACTCGGCGTTATCCTCTTCCAGCTTGTTACTCTCACATACCCCTTCCCCACCGTCAGCAAGATCGCTTTTGCCGATGCACTCACGCGAGTCAACACGCAACGTATGGGGTTGCTTATGAAGGAGAGAAGGAGGCTCGTGGGCAGACTCTTCGCAGAGCTGGATGGTATTTCAACCTCGTCCTCCCCCTCGTATTCTCCCTCAACTCACTCTTCTCCTTCTTCTCACTCTTCATCCCTCTCCTCTCCTTCACCTTCTTCCTCCTCCTCTTCGTCTTCCTTATCCTCTTCTTCCTTATTTTCCCCTTCTTCCTCTTCTTCTTCTTCTTCCTGTTCCTCTTCCTTATCTTCTTCCTCCTTATCCTCTCCTTCTTCGTCTTCTTCTTCTTCTTCATCCTCTTCCTCCTCCTTATCATCTTCCTCCGTATCCTCTTCCTCTTCCTCCTTTTCTCCTCTTCCCCCTGACTACCTTTGTTCCAGTAACGAAGACAATGAGGAGGAAGCTGAGTTAGTTTCCGACCTTGAAGCAGCGATCGCTATGTCGCTCCTTTACTCGGGGAAACAGAACACACACATCCCCTCCTTGTCCTCCCACCCGGCATCTACCACGACTTCCTCGTTTTCTTCGTCATATGTATTGCCGTCTTCTTCACCATCACCATCCTCTGTCTTGCCGCCTTCTATACCACCATCATCCTCTGTCCTGTCACCTTCTACACCGTCACCATCCTCTGTCTTGCCGTCTTCTTCGTCATTACCATCCTCTGTCTTACCGCCTTCTTCACCATCATCATCCTTTGTCCTTCCGCCCTCTTCACCATCTTCATCTTTTGTTTTGCCGCTCTCTTCACCATCATCATCTTCTGTCTTGCCATTTTCTTCATCATCGTCATCGTCATTCTTGCCGCTTTCTTCACCACCATCATCCTCTGTCTTGCCATTTTTTTCACCATCATCATCCTCAGTCCTCCCACCTTCTTCACCATCATCGTCCTCTGTCCTGCCGTCTTCTTCACCATCATCATCCTCAGTTCTCCTACCTCCTTCACCATCACCGTCCTTTGTCCTGCCGCCCTCATCACCATCATCATCGTCTTTCTTGTCGCCTTCTGCATCATCATCCTCCTCTGTCCTGCCGCCTTCTTCACCATCGTCATCGTCTTTCTTGTCGCCTTCTTCATCATCATCCTCCTCTGTCCTGCCGCCTTCTTCACCATCGTCATCGTCTTTCTTGTCGCC
>BNWK01000366.1 GCA_025998775.1 Alphaproteobacteria bacterium
GTGATAAAGGAGATAAAGGTGATAAAGGAGATACTGGTTCTCCTGGAACTTTCAGTGATTTCAACGGCACCTTATCTTCATACAATAACATATTGATAGAAGCGACAAATGGTGCCGTTAATTATGGTAGAATTGACCTTACAGGAGAAAAAATAACTTTAGGAAAATCAACTACTAGTACAGAAATAGTTATTGATAATTGTACTTTTGAATTTCACAATGATGGGATTCATCTGAACTGGACTAATTATACGGATGGACTTCAAAAGCAGAAATTAATACCTTGGGATTAGTCAACAGATTAAGGATTTATTTTTGCTTCTAAATCAATGTCTCAACAATATATGAAGAAGAAAAATCCATTCGTCGTTGAAACGATTAATGGTTATTCCGGAGATATAAACATCCGCGGTTCTAATTCTGTTGTTATCGAGAAAGGAATTGATGGAGCTCTGCAATTGAAAGTTCATCCTCAATACAATATTGGAAATGGAAGTGATAGCTCTTCGCATATGGGAGAAGGTGGAAATAGCTTATGTTTAGGTTATGAAAGTACGGCAACAGGACAAAACAGCGTTTCGCTTGGAACATATAATATAGCAGCTTGGGAACGAGCTACAGCAGTCGGAAATTATAACGTAACAAATCAAGGCAGTTCTGCAGCATTTGGGAATAGTAACAGAGCAACGGCCTCTGGTGCTCTAGCAGTAGGAACTAATAATGAAGTTGCTGGTATAAATAGTGCTGCATTTGGTTATGAAAACATTGTCATTGGAAGCAAAAGCGTTGCGATTGGAAATGAGATTGAAATCAATGAAGCTAAAACAATTGTTCTTGGAGGAGCAGACCAAAATACAAAAGTTACTGGGGATCTGAGAATTGGAGCAAGTGGAGAAGAAAAGAAATTATACTTAAATGGAATAGAAATCAATGATAATCACACAGGAGAAGGTGAAAACAGCTTATGCTTAAGAAGTGGAAGTGTTGCCACAGGACCCAACAGCGTTTCGCTTGGAACTTCCAATCAAGCAAATAATACGCGTGCTATAGCTATTGGAAATTATAATGTCTCAAGTGATGTTTGGTCTACCGCACTTGGAAATGGAAACACAGTTAGTGGAGGATTTTCTTTAGGGATAGGAGGTAGTAACGAAGCTAGCGCTGATACTAGCATTGCAATAGGACACAGTAACAGAGCGATGGGAGAATCTTCTTTAGCATTAGGATTTAGCAACGATGTTACCAGTGAAAACAGCACTGTATTGGGTAGGGGGAACACTGTTAATGGAAATAATAGTATGGCAATTGGAACTGGAATCACGAACGCTGAACCTAACACAATTGTTATCGGAGGTGAAACTCAAAACACAAAAATAACTGGAAGTCTGAGTATTGGAGCAATCGGAGAAGACAAGCAGTTGTTTTTGAACGGAATTGAAATCACTAAGCATGAAGGTGAAGATGAAAACAGCTTATGCTTAGGAAGTGG
>BNWK01000367.1 GCA_025998775.1 Alphaproteobacteria bacterium
AAAAAAAAATTTTTTAAAAAAAAAAAAAAAAAAAAAAAATTTTTTTTTTTTTTTTTTTTTTTTTTTTTTTTTTTCGCTATTTTCAAACTATATAAATTCAGTGAAAGGATTGTCTGTTCTTCATCAACATAAATTTATACACCGTGACATCAAACCTTCAAATCTCCTGATTCACAGAGTTATTGAAGGTAACCAAAACCGTTTCCTCATTTTTTATAATTCTTCTTTATTTCTTCAGCAAAATTTATATTAAAGATTTCTGACTTTGGGTTTGTTTGATTTTTTTTTTTGTACGTATTCATGTTGTATAGGTTAGCCCGCTCATGTGTTTTGGAGAACACAAAAACAAAATCAGGAACGCCTCTGTACATGGTTTGAAGGCATGTAAATGAATATTTGTATGTACACTTATTTGTAGGCTCCAGAGGTATTGTTTGGATACAGGTATTACCGTGAAAAAGCTGACATGTGGTCGTGTGGAGTTACTTTCTACCAGCTTCTGTCTTCTGGGTTTGTGCTTGTAAGTGTAATCGTATTATTTCTTTTCCATATTGTTCATCCTATCAATAGCTTTCTTTGTTATTTCTGCACGCTTTTTGCTTTTTGCTTTGTTTTCCTTTTTTCATTTATCTCTGCCTCCTTGACAGTGTATTTTTTCCTCCTTGTTCCTTATGTCACATTTAGCATCCACCCGTTCCCAGCTGAAAACTTCAAACAGCTCGAATCTTTGGTTTTAAACCCTCATTTAATCGCCCGCATAGACCCAGAGAGAGCCTCGGATGATGCTTGGGATCTCCTGTTTGTGTGTTTATTGAAGTGTTTATGTGTGTGTTTTGTGTGTTTGTGTGCGGGTTCGCCTGTGTGTGTGTTTGCGCGCCTGTGTGTGCATGTGAGTGAGTGAGTGTGTTTGTGTGAGAGTGTGTTTGTGTATGTACGCACACGCGGACATTGATACTTTCTGTTTTCTTGTTCTGTTTCTGTTCTCTGTTTTGCTGCCCGCCTCAGTATGAAGATGCTCACTCTCAATCCCAGCGAACGCATCTCACCGGAAGATGCCCTCAACCACCCCTTCTTCCAGAAACGCCTCTCAGTGTGTGTGTGTGTGCGCGCGCGCGCGCATGTGTGTGTGTGTGTGTGGGTGGGTGAGTGAATGGATTTGTGTATGCCTGTGTATGTGAGAGGGAGACTGGCACATGATGAAGACTATGTTGGTGGTTTCAGATGGATGGATGGATGGATAGATGGATTTTTTTTTTTTCTGAAGTGGATCGAAAGTGAAATTGCATTCGTCAATGAGTACAACAAGTCCCATGGTATAGTGGCTGTCCCTGCTTCCGCCGCTGCTGGCGCTTCCGCTGCTGCCGCTGCCTTCTCCCCGTCCTTTGCTAGCAACGACAAAAACTCTCAGATAAACTGCACATCCTCCCTTGCTTCCTCCCTATCCACTGTCTCACCCTCCTCGTCGTCCTCCTCCTCCTCCTGTTCCTT
>BNWK01000368.1 GCA_025998775.1 Alphaproteobacteria bacterium
TTTCACTTTTTCGAGGGCAACGTTTTGCTCCGCCTGACTTTCTCCAGAACTCGGCATACGGATTAGAACATCACGGTCGGAACCGAATTCTTGCAGAGATATTTCGCCGATTTCGAGTTTGTTTAGCTTTTCTCGAAGCTCTCCGATGTTGGCTGGCTCAGGTGTTCTCACTTCCAGAACGAATCCGCCCTGAAAATCGACTCCGAAATTCAGCTTATGAAACGAAAAAGCCAAAACGCTAACCAACGTTATTATTATAGAAAACAGAAAAATTAGATTTCTCTTGGCAATAAAATCTATTTTCGTATCATGAGGTATAAGTTTATAAAGTTCCATGTCTTTCGTCCTTTCTTACATTGGAATTGAGAGTTGATGCTTTGCTTTCATGAAAAGCGAGATGATATATCTTGTCAGTGTAGTGGCTGTAAAGAAAGATATCAGCGTTCCCAAAATGGTGGTTATGGCAAATCCTTTTACGGGACCAGTTCCGAACTGGTAGAGACACGACATGCCGATTATGGTATTCAAATTGGAATCGACAATGGATTTCATCGCCAAATCATAGCCATCCTCAATCGCCTTTATCCACTTGGATCCATGTCTCAGACTTTCTTTTATACGCTCATTTATGAGCACGTTTGCGTCAACTGCCATACCAACGGTAAGGGCTATGCCAGCAATACCAGGAAGTGTTAGCGTCGCCTGCAAACAAGACATACCGGCTAGAAGCAGTATGATATTCACAACAACTGCAACGTTTGCGATGAGTCCAAACTTGGAATACCAGAGGTACATGAACAGCAAAACCAAAATACCAGACACAACAGATGCCAATACGCCAGAATGTATGGCATCAGCTCCCAAATCAGGGCCTACGGTCTTTTCCTCGATTATGTTCAGCGGAGCAGGCAATGCACCGGCCCTCAGCAGCAAAGCAAGCTCATTGGCACTTTCCACTGTGAAACTACCACTAATTTGTCCATGACCGCCAGTAATTGCGTCTCTTATCACCGGAGCGCTGATGATTTTATCATCAAGAACAATGGCGAATCTTTTTCCAATGTTTGCGGCTGTTACTTCTCCAAATTTCTTTCCGCCGTTCCTATCGAATTCAAAATTGACCGTAGCATTACCATACTCATCCTGCCCAATGCCTGCAGTCTTAAGAGTTTCTCCTCCGATAATCGCCTGTTTTTTCACTGCAATATATTTTGCACTTTCATCGGACTTCATATAGACGCATCCGACCGGAGGAACTGTTTTTTTGCGATCCGTCACTTCTGGAGCATCTTCATCAACCAGCCTAAACGTCATTTTAGCCGTACGACCGAGCAATGCCGTCACGCTGGACGGATCATGCAGCCCCGGAATCTGGAGCAGAATGCGATCATCGCCTTGCTTCTGTATGTTTGTCTCCCGGGTACCAGTCTCATCGACTCTTTTTCTAACAACTTCGATGGAACGCTCAACAGCATCGTTATACCG
>BNWK01000369.1 GCA_025998775.1 Alphaproteobacteria bacterium
AAAAAAAAAAAAAAAAAAAAAAAAAAAAAAAAAAAAAAAAAAAAAAAAAAAAAAAAAAAAAAAAAAAAAAAAAAAAAAAAAAAAAAAAAAAAAAAAAAAAAAAAAAAAAAGAATTAAACAAAAGGAAGAATAAAGCAAAGTAGTTATTAAATGACAAAATGAGAAAGACAGAAATAAAAAAGTTGACAAAAACTAAACTCAGTGGTCGATTAGTCAGGAAAAATCTGTGCCTTTTCCATTTATAAAGTTGTTGGCACATTCCAATAATCTGATACAAGTTCATTAATGTTTAAAAACCATCACAAAACTGCTTTTATGAGATTTGTACTGTTCCAAAGTAGTTTGCAAATTCGCAACACCACATCCCTTTGGAGACCTATTAAACCATTCACAATTTCAAAAGTTTGCATGTGTTATCTCCAAGTTTATAATTCTTAGTATTACAGTGTATACCGGATATAAGCAGATCGGATATAAGCAGAATCGGATATAAGCAGATTGAAAATCAAAAAATCCAAAACTTAGTAAATTTTAACTATGAATTGCTGTTGTTTGTGTTCACAATTGGCTTGCCACTTAGATTGTATGCACAAATTTTTTTTAAAGAAAACCGGATATAAGCAGAATCGGATATAAGCAGATTGAAAACGAGATTTTGTGGATCTGCTTATATCCGATATACACTGTACTGATTTAATTGATTGCCAACAACAGTTTTTTATTTGAACAATTTTTTTAAATTTCCTTAAATCCAAATTAACAGCGTTGATTAATTTTCAAAAAATTAAGAAGAGATTGAGAGAAACTGAGACCGAAATTTCACCATGGATTGTCATGTACATCATGTTGTATGTAAATCTTTCAGGTGAATGTCATACGGAGTAATTAATACCTGTATGATATACCACAGACTTTGTGGCACAGATAGTGTAAGTGACAGTGGAGGAATCGGACATTAAACAAATTTGTGATATCTCAAATTTTTATTCCAATTTGATTTCTCTTTTTATTTCTATTTGTTTTTATTCTTTGATTATTTGCCGCTACTAGGATAACTCTCACACAGTCTTTCGTTATATTTTTCAAACTGCATAGTTCACCCGGTTTACTTACAACAAAAAAATCCACGTACAGACTCTACTGCCTGCTCTGTTTTGTTGCCATTCTCCTTTTCTTCCTAATTTTCTTTCTCCTTTTCCATCTTACCTACCCTTCTCTCCACGCTTACCTTGCTCTCCCACACATCCGCCTTTTCTCATTACACGGCAGTCCTCAGCAGCGAATGTGAACACCAACCACTGTTTCCGTTTTAATTGTCTGTATCTGATTGTACCACCAACCCGTCTTCTCCCTTCCTTTCTTTCTGACTTCTATGTTTATCCCTTTCTCCTTACCTTTCCCTTTATCCACTCCCTCCCCTCCACTCCCTATTGGCATGCACATATTACCATCCTAAACTCCGCTCTTTCCCCACCATCATGTCTT
>BNWK01000370.1 GCA_025998775.1 Alphaproteobacteria bacterium
AGCAGGAGTGCGTGCAGAGAGAGACGCCGCAGCGACAGAAGGTGCAAAGGATGGTCGCGCAGGAAGCAAGACAGCGAGGCCAGCGACACGGAAATCAGCCGTCCGCAGAGGAACGAGAAGGAGAAGGTCGGACTATCACTGTCCGCACCTGTGGCGGTGGTGCAGGTGGCGGTGCCGGCGGTCCTCCTCCTCTCTGCGTGTGGAGCAGCAGCAGAGCCTGGAGCAGAAGAAGCGCTGCTGCAGTTGCTGCTGCTGCTGCTGTTCTTCACTGCATCAGCCGCGCTGTAGGGGAGGGCATCATCTAGCGCAGAGAGAGTGTCGTACACGCGTGTGTGGTGCAGGCGCGAGTCGAGGGTGACTGAGCACGTGATCTCGCGCACCGCCACGGTGAGGAGGATGGGGCACGAGGCAGCCGTGAAGGAGGTCGGAGACCGAAATGAAGAAGAAGAAGAAGAAGAGGGATGTTTCGTTTGTCGGGAAGTAGTTGTGGTTGTTCTTTTCGGCTCCTTTTCGGATGTTTTCTGTGCCGGTGATTTTCTTCCAATATTTTTAGGCGTGAAGGGAAATAGGTCACTAGCAATTTCCAAACGCAGGTTTTTCTTCTTCTTCCTCCCAGAAGACGCTGACATTGCGCTGTGAATGCTTTCAGGTGTGGCTTTCTCCTTTATTCCCTCGTCCACGTCCTCATCGTCCTCTTCTGCTTCTGCTTCACCAAACAGTCTTTCGCTTCTTCTTCTTCCCCATCTATGTCCATCTTCTTCTTCATCATCCCCATCCCCATCTCCATCCCCACCACGTCCGCTTCATTCTCGTCATCGTCTCCCTCGGCTTCGCTAGTGCCGCCCACGCCTTTCTACGCCTTTGCATCGTCCTCGTCCTCGTCCTCGTCTTCTTCTTCTTCCTCCTCCTCCTCCTCTTCGTCATCGTCCTCCTCCACACAGCACAGTGCAGGCCCAATCTCGCCCCGCTACTCGCAGGCGCTGCTTGCCCTAGCGCTGCGTCCGTACCTCCACCCGGTCTTCCACACTGGCTCCCTCATCTACACACCCGACCTCCTTTCGCTCCTCTACACATCGGCAAACGTGTTTGCAGGCGCAACAGGCTCAAACACAGGCGCAGGCGCAAGCACAAACACTCACACTGGCAGCGGCAGCGGCAGCGGCGGCGGCGGCGCAAACGACATGCCTCCCTCGCCTGGGCCCAACACCAGCGCCGTCTCACTCGTCGGGAAGGCTGGTCGATCTGTAGGCAAAAATCCCCTCGCCACCTCCGTCACAATGTCTGCCACTGTCCACACGACCAGGCGCACAACCACGCCCTCGACGTTTCTGCCCGCTGCGGCGGTGTCGTCGCCGTTCTCTTCGCCATCGTCCTCCGTGTCGGCCTACTCCTCGCCCTCTGCCGTGCCTTCCCTGTACCCGTCTACTTCTTCTGCTTCCTGTTCTTCTTCTTCTTCTTCTTCTTCTTCTCCTTCTTCCCCCTT
>BNWK01000371.1 GCA_025998775.1 Alphaproteobacteria bacterium
AGGTGTGTTCGACTATGCGGATGCAGCTCCACTTCTGGATGGCCAACTACTGCAGCGGTTGAGTGCTCTTGCTAGGCGGGATGAAAGAGGAAATGCTGAGAGAAAAGAAAACAGAAAGAGAGAGCAGGATGCTGAAAACGACGAAGATGGTAAAGATGTCGACGCGGATGGTGACGTGTTTGTTTCCATCTTTCTATTTAACTGTACGATAAATCAATACATGAAACATTCGCACTCACACACACGCACTCACTCATACACACACACATACATCCACTAATACATTCACATGCACCCACTAACACGGACGCACACACACTCACACACTTGGTTACTAACGTACACATGCCCGCGCACACGCATACACACGCCCACGAGGATAACGACAGACCCACACGCACATGCACACACATCTTTGGTTACAATCACACACGCATGCACACTCGCACGTTCGTGTAAACACGCAAACTCTTGCGTGCATACTCTTGGAGGCACGCACACACACACGCACACACACATACATATACACACACTTTCTCATTTCCTTTTTGTGCACTTGTTATGGTCTTGAGCAGGAAAGGAGAAGACGAAGAAGACACTGACGATTGGGATGATGGTAACGGCGGCAACTACGACGAGGATTTCGAAGACGATCCCATTTATCACAACGTCAGAAAGACAAATATCGGCCCCAGCAAAGGTGTGGCGAACGAAGCTTTGAATGACGACATGGAAACACTTGAGGACTTTGTGCCAAAACTCAGACTGCTTGGAATGGTGGAGAATGAAAGCGACGTTCCAGGAAGTTACCTTGGTAACCTTATGGATGTTGGTCGGTATGTAGTGTGCCCTTACTGCCAGGCAAAGCATTTCTATGCGGAGAGACTAACCCGGTCATCAGGTGAGAAAAGCGTGTTCAGTTCATGCTGTGGACAAGGAAAGTACGTGCCTGCGAAGCCCAGAGTGTATCCCGAGTTTCTGAAGCGACTGTTTATGGGGGTGGACAGATACTCCCCTGTATTCTTCCGGTCCCCTCTGCAATACAATACCGCTTGCTCGATGACAGCGGTTGTTTGCAAGGATGGACCCAAGCTGAGAAGCCGAGGGCCACCAGTTGTGCGTATCAGCGGCGATGTCCAATACACGATTGCCCATCCTCTGGCATATGCACGTGAGGAGGGTCGCAGGGGGCGATCTCACTTAGGGGATGGATTTTCAAATGTGTATCTGTATGGCGCTGCCCAGGAAGCCGCAGAGAGGCGTCTTCGTACACAGGTAGGCAAAGGGTGCAACAAAGGTCTGTTGACCAAACTGTCACAGGTACTGGTGGAGTGTTCTCCGTGGGTAAAAGAATTCAAGAGTATTCAGGTCAAGGAGCGAGAATGGGCTGCCGACGCTGGACGTCCTATGCGACAGCAGAACCTGTATTTTAAGCGACCGAACGCAGTCGACAAGCGAAAGCGGAGACTCCGGGACCGTGA
>BNWK01000372.1 GCA_025998775.1 Alphaproteobacteria bacterium
GCTACTGCCTCATTCGAAGCAAAGAGCTCTGACTTTTGTTTGCCATTCGACGTGATCACATTTTATAAGCTTCACTAGAAAAAAGTATGAGGCGCACCAAAGAGTGAGTTTGCGCGCCTCAGTCCTGCTTTGATAATCGTCATGATGATTGCGCTACTTTCAATATCAAAGGTTGTGTTTCTTTGGTGTAATTTCAGAAGCATACATAAAATGTTAATATTGACTTTCAATGCGAATAGCGCAATATAATCATGTGTGATACATCTTATGTTAGAAAGATGTATTCTATTGTAGGTTGTAAAAGGTGATTTAAATGCGTGAATCTATAGAATACTTTATTGAAGTAGTATTTGGTCTTGGAATGTTCATCAATGCGGCACTATTTATACCTCAAGCCATAAAGATATATAAAACTAAAAACACAGATGGCGTTTCTCTAGCAACTTTTGCAGGTTTCAATACAATACAGTTGTTTACAGTTTTACATGGATACATACATCAAGATTGCATTCTGATGTTTGGTAGCACACTGAGTCTTATATGCTGCGCAGCGGTTACTTTTTTGATCATTATATACAAAAGTAGTAAAGGTGAATTATGAGCACTAATAGATGTGTAAAGTGGAATACTGGAGCCTTGGATTTTTTA
The DNA here is from genome assembly GCA_025998775.1 of Alphaproteobacteria bacterium. Taxonomy (GTDB): domain Bacteria; phylum Pseudomonadota; class Alphaproteobacteria; order UBA3830; family UBA3830; genus BNWE01. The sequence goes on from BNWK01000372.1 coordinate 649, forward strand.
AAATCAGCTTCTGATAATAGTCTGGTTTTGGATTTTGTTGTATCACACGCATGCGCCAGCCAAACTGGTGAAGGCTTCGAAGAGTTCGTTAACTCACTAAATAGTGATGACATTAAAAGAAAAATTAAAAAAGTTAATATTACAGACGCCTCCTATTTGTACAGGCATAATATTCCTGATTTTGCCGAACTTTCCGATCCAAGCATACCCTCTATATGGTTTTCAAGTAACGAAAATTCGATCAACAAATTACTTGTTGACGTAACAGTAATACCTTGGGTAAAGCAGATCGATAGTGATATTTTTAGATTTTGGCACAATCAAATAATGATTGATTTTGCAGGTGATAAAAATGGAAATGGGATTGCACGGGAATTCAGAGATATAGTCATAAAAGAAGCAGAAAACTTTGTTATGAAAGGATATGGTATATTCGAAGGTTGCTTGAAGTTTATATTAGAAGAGCGCGCACACACGTGCGCATATTTTAAAGATGCGATCATCGTATACCCAATGCCATTCAGTGGATCTATGAATAATATCATAGAGCGATATGGGCTAAATATAAGACATTTTCGCTATGACCTCTCCAATTGGGCTCGTAAAAACGAAGGGAATCACTATGATCAAAGCAAAATAGACAAGGAAATAGTTTCGTTTTTAAGTAGAACCTTAAACGCCAATTTCTTTGTGGCAGACAAATATGGCCGATACATATACAAAAACAGTACACTCTCTGGAATCGTTGGTACCGTTTCTCACCTTGTAGACTCAAAAGCATGGAGGCTATCAGTGCAGGTAATGAACACCAGAAATCCAAGAGTTATT
>BNWK01000373.1 GCA_025998775.1 Alphaproteobacteria bacterium
GGACGGACGGACGGACGTTTGTTTAATTACTATTATTATATTTATGCAGAAATTGTCTTAGATCTGTCACCTTATTCTTCAATCCTTGATACCTAAGATCATTTCTACAGAGAAAAGCAAAATTTGGCGGAGTGCAGGAACATCCATTTACATGAATTTTTACGTATTCCCTGAATTTCAGTCTCAGATAAACATCTAATGTATTCTCGGATTCTTCCATTAACTCTTCTATGCATTTTATTTGTTTCTCTCTTGTCAACTCCATATCCATTTAGGAAAAAGAAAAAAATAAAATAAAAATATATTCGCGAAAAAAAGGAATAAACACTAAAAGAAAAATGTGTAAAGAAAAAAACAAAATATGTAAATTAGTTGTGAATGAATGGTTGTTCAAAAAGTTATGAAATGAAATTAAGTTGTGACCATTCCTAATGAAAGAAAAAAAAACATTCAAAGCAGGCGACATGTACATTCACACATACACACACGCCCGTATAAAAAAAAATAAAAATAATTATTCAAATACATGATCTGCTTCACTGCCAACACTACTTGCTATAGACATGTACTTCAGTGCAGCTAAATCCTTCAGCCTGTGCAGGTATCTGCGCTTGCTACCGCTGCCCTCATCGTCAATGTCACACAGCGGGGCGAGCTGCTTCCAGAACGCCTGCTTGGTCGGGAAGTGGTAGCGGAAGATCATCGGTGCAATCTGATCAGAGTACATTCCCACACACAATTTGTTATAGTTGTCAATCACGAAGCTGTCCAGCTGATTTGCACCCTGAGTGAGTATGGCACGCTTTGTTCTGTTCATCAGATCATCATTCGGACGATATTGGTTCAGATCATAACGCTTGAAGAACTGTGTCAGCGCTTGATAGAACTCCGCACTGTTTGTTTGCTGACGTACCTTTTTGCTCGAGACACGCGTACACAGATAATGCCGATCATTCATTCCGAGGCGTACAGGCACATCATTGTTCGAGACGAGGATGAAGTTGGCACAATTAACATCAAGCGTAGTTGTTTTGTGCTTCTGCGCAATCACAATGATATCATCGGTAATCATGGATCGCAACTTTTCTGACAGTGAGCGCGGATTCAGATGGGCATTCTCAACTTCGTTCACCACAATCAACACTTTTCCACGGATTAACTCATTGAAGTGGCCAACAACATGGCTCAGATCCGTGATATTTGGAAGCGCATAGCCCTTCAGCATCGTCGACAGCACATTTGTAAAGAAGTTCTTGCCCACACCTTCATCTCCAATCAACAACAGTGCAATCCCAGTCTTTTTCCCAACATTCTGAACGATAGAGGCAGTTCATCCAAGAATCTGGTTGGCAGTGGCAGTGTCATTATTGGCAATGATCTCAAGGACAAAGCGAAGGAAGGGTTTGATCAGCGATTGGTCAGTCTGCCCATTCTCTCCCACATCAAAGCGCCAGCCACGAAACAGATTGAACAAC
>BNWK01000374.1 GCA_025998775.1 Alphaproteobacteria bacterium
CAATAAAAATGGACGAAGGCAAACGAAACGAATTGACAGAAGAAACGGCAGAAGAATATTATCTAGCTGCTTTCAAAAAACTCGAAGATCGCGGAAAAAACACATGGAATTGGGCTGCATTTTTCGGAGGATTTATCTGGTATGGCTACAGAAAAATGTTTATGAATTGTATGATTTTTCTGTTTTGCGATGTAGTGAGTTTTTTCGTTTGTATGATGCTTGCCATTTTTCTGTTTCTCTGTCAATTTGGCGAAAGCGGACCATCTTGGATCTTTTGTTCATATTTAGTTCTCGGCTGTGCCATATTTAGAGTGCATTTGGGATGGCTCAGCAATAAATTTTATTATGATCAAGTGAAGAAAAACATTGAAAGAAGTAAGGATCCGTCAATAAGTTCTATTATGTGGAAAGTGAGTTCTAAGCCACCGTTTGATTTCGCTTCAAATGAAGAAAACATAAAAGCCGAGCTAAGCAAAACTCTTTGATTATTGAGATGGAGATAACAAAAATGAATGAAGATAAAGTAATCGAATGGGCAGACATGACGCCAGAAGAATATTACCTAGCCGCATTCAAAAAACTTGAAGATAGCGGAAAAAACACCTGGAATTGGGCGGCATTTTTCGGAGGAGAATTGTGGCTTTTATATAGAAAAATGTTTGGAATTTGCGCGATCTTATTGTTTTTCGAGATGATAAGTATTCCAGCTTTTGTATTAATTTTTTTTCTTTGTGCATTTGCTCATTTTGGAGAGTCGATTCCATTTGAAATTTTTCATGTGGGAATAGCTCTCGTTTTTATTCCTTTTAGAGTGTTCCTTGGTATATGCGGTACCGCAAATTATTATGATCAAATCAAAGAAAATATTATGAACTACTCGTCTGATCACGATCTAAATGAAGAAAATATAAGAGCTGAACTCTGCAAAACACTGTTTTATGATGGAGACAACAAAAATGGATGAAGAAACGACTGAGCAATACTATCTGGCTGCTTTCAAAAGACTTGAAGATAGCGGAAAAAACACATATATTTTATTTGCGATTTTTCCTTGCTGCTTCTCTTAATGATTTAATTTCTTTTAAATGTTCTTGCGGAAAGACAAGGCTATCAAAACCTCTTAGCGTCCCATTTTCAGAGAGTTTAAAATGAGTTAAGGCAAAACAACGTCCCCCCATAGATTTACTATCGGCAAATCTTCCGCAGCCATAATCTTCGCTGGTTCGATAGTTTTTGCTCACGAAGGGAACGAGAACATCTTCAAAAATACGATCTATATCTTCATTTGTTTTCACTTTATTAAGATCTGCATCTATCCAAACGGCCCATTCAAGTGCGAAGTGCATCATTTTACGGCCTAAAAAGTGAGGATTTTTTGCAAACTACGTAAAAATAGTCTTGAAGGAAGTCACGTGAAGAAGTTAATCTCGAATTTAGTTTATATTTTATAAAGAGAGGTTAACATGGCC
>BNWK01000375.1 GCA_025998775.1 Alphaproteobacteria bacterium
TTTTTTTTTTTTTTTTTTTTTTTTTTTTTTTCCTAAGTGTTTTGAGTTTTTTTTGTTCACCTTGTGTTGTCTCTTTCATGCCGTCATGCCATCCATTCTCTCTCATGTCATCATGCCATTCATTCTCTCTCATGTCATCATGCCATCCATTCTCTCTCATGTCATCATGCCATTCATTCTCTCTCATGTCATCATGCCATTCATTCTTTCTCATGTCATCATGCCATTCATTCTCTCTCATGTCATCATGCCATTCATTCTCTCTCATGTCATCATGCCATTCGTTCTCTCTCATGTCATCATGCAATTCGTTCTCTCTCATGTCATCATCCCATTCGTTCTCTTTCATATCATCATGCCATTCGTTCTCTCTCATGTCATCATGCCATTCGTATTCGTTCTCTCTGTTGTCATCTGCCATTCTTTCTCTCTCATGTCATCATGCCATTCATTTCTCTCTCTCCTCTTCTCCTCTTCGCTTTGCAGACAGTATTCCGCTCGCTGGTCAAGTCCCTGGGTGATCTTGCCTTGCACGGCTACCTGAACGTGAACCCGGTGGAGCTGCGAAACCTTAAGACGATCAAGAAGCCAGCACCCTTCGTCGGCATGTGGCTGACGGAGGATGACGTCAAGCGGAAGAGGGAGGGTCAGAGCAAGGCAGGGTCCTCATCCTCCTCCTCATCTTCCTCCTCATCTTCCTCCTCCTCCTCCTCCTCATCATCATCATCATCAACATCATTTTCTTCTTCTTCCATTTTGAATGGCCCTTTCTCTCTCTCCCATGTGCCATCCCCTGCTCCCTCACCCTCACCCGTCGCCACACCAGATAACTTTGCGGAGACGCTGCTATCGTCCTTCTTCCGCCTGCCGATCATCTTCCTGCGCGAGTTCCTGCGGTCTATGCAGGCCTTCTCGTGTCCGCTGTGCCACAACTTGCCCATCCTCTCGCAGCCGTCGTTTTCCATGCAGAACCACAACATGTCGCTCTCGTACCTGCTTGGCTGTATGGGCGCTGGCGCTGGCGGGGTGTTTCCGCCGCAGAACCTCAGGAAGAAGCTGGACGCCGGCGGTGACGGTGGAGGAGGAGAGAAGAAGAGGAGGAGGAGGAGAGAAAGGGTGGTGGCGGGCGGGATAGGGATTCAGGAGGCGCAGACGTCGTCGTCGGAACAAGAACAACACTGTGAGCAGGATGAGGATGTGAATGGACACGAGCCTGCGCACGCGCACGCGCACGCGCACACACACGGACACGCTCATACACACCCAAACGCACACGCACACGCACACGCACACACGCATGCTTCATCTCACGAGCGATGGCATGGAGGAGGAGGGCAGGCGCGATCGACACACACACACAGCCAGCCAGTGCAGTCAACGATCATGACAATCTCAAACATGATAGTGATGGAGCGGTTCATCTCGCTGTTTGTGGACTCCACACGCAACAGCATGTTCCAGGTATGGGG
>BNWK01000376.1 GCA_025998775.1 Alphaproteobacteria bacterium
GGTCCTATAAGGATGGAATTGTTATTCCTAGCGGAGAAGACCCGAAAAAATACAATTGGATCAAGAGCCTATTAACCATATTGCAAAATTCCGGAACTCCTGAAGAAGTCATGGATCATTCGAAGTTGGAAATGTTTGATAACGAAGTATTCTGCTTTACTCCAGCGGGAGATCTCATAACCCTTCCTCGTGGCGCAACTGTTGTGGATTTCGCCTATGAAATACACACATCCGTTGGAAACACGTGCATTGGAGTCCGTGTAAATGGAAAAATAGTTCCGCTGAAGACAGTTCTCAGAAATGGCGATCAGGTGGACATCATAACATCTCCATATCAGAATCCGGAAAGTTCGTGGGAAAGGTTCGTCGTCACCGGAAAAGCCAAATCATGCATACGAAAATTTGTGAAAGCTCAGGAAAAAGAAGAATTTGTTAATCTCGGTTTACAGCTGGTAAAAAACATGTTTTCATCAACTAAAAAAGCGTTTTATGAGAATCTTATAGACTATAAGAGTTTTTCCTGTAGTAGCCTCGGGAAATTCTACTACAGCGTTTGCAGAGGCACGATCTCACTAACTAGCGTTAGAACCATGATTTCCGATGGAGAAGACGACAGATCAGTCACGGAAGATGCTATTTGTTTAATGAATTTTACTCCAGGCATAGCAGTGCATTTCTCAGAATGCTGCCATCCGATACTTGGAGATAAAATAATAGGCATTTTGGTTCCTCAGAAGGGAATAGTCGTACATATCACCAGCTGCGCCCATCTTGGGAGAGGAAAAAAGGTTTTCGTTAAAGCAAAATGGAATAAAGATGATGAAACGGAATCGACGTTTGTTTCGAGGTTGCGTATAGTTATAATAAATCAAACGGAAAGCTTTGCCATCATCACCAATGTAATTAGCTCCAGTGGAGCAAGCATAACGAATATAAAAGTGGATCATAGATCCGTTGACTTCTTTGATTTGCTTGTGGATATAAAGGTAAACGATATGATACATCTCGGCGAGGTACAAGCAGCTCTAAGAACCTGTGCCAACGTAAGGTCCGTCAGAAGACTTTAGTCAGCGTGACGCGCGCCCATTTTCTATTAGTGGATGCCAGCTTGCTCCACCCCATCATAATAATCTGTGAATTTTTCTAACAATTAGTTGAATTGGTTGCCTAAAAAATAATTTGCCTATGAGCCATCCAAGCTTGAAAATGCTAATAGTGTGTCCGCTTTTGGTATCTCTTTGATTTCATTGCCATATTCCTGTCGTTGCTTCTCGTCTCTTTCTTTGTACAACAATCTTTTTTTTATATGTGATCCCAAAAAGCTTCAATCTTTGGTGAACTGCAGAAATCACACAACCAAAATGCGCTGCTATTTCATGCAAATATGCGTCCGGATGTTCTTTTATGTATTGAAGTAGAGCATCTTTTGGCAGCTTGCGCGCCTTCCTTTCAGGCTTTTTCGGTTTT
>BNWK01000377.1 GCA_025998775.1 Alphaproteobacteria bacterium
TTTCTCACAACCGCGAGTGACGCAAATAATGGAGGCACATTTACATGGAGATGTTGGGATACGCACGATGGAACTTATGGTAGTTTGCAAAACATAACTGTTACAGTCTCAGATTATCACATCGAGTTCAAGAAAGCAAATGGAGCACGAGCAGAACTTATTTGGGTCACATCATAAATGAATTTTTATTTTTACATAAATGACGTACGCTTATGCAATCAACAGAGGCATTCCGATTGTTGAATCGATAAACGGCAAATCAGGCGTGGTGAACTTAATGAGCTCAGATTCGGTGTTAATAAAGAATTCTCGAGATGGAATCAAATTAGAAGTGCATCCCGATATCGTTGAAGGACTCGGTGGAAGTGGTGATAGTGATCACGCAGGTGAAGGTACATATAGCATAGCTTTGGGATACGATAGTACAGCTACAGGACGTAATGGAATTGCTGTCGGTCGTGGAAATCATGTGATTGGAGCTGATTCTTCAGCGTTCGGGACTGGTAGTACTGTTAATGGGCTGAACAGTATGGCATTTGGGAATGGAGTAGAATGCGTAGGAAGTAACCAAATTGTCATCGGAGGGATAGATCAAAATAATATAATAATCAGTGGAAGTTTGTCAGTACCAAGTATTAGCGGTTCATCAGAGGGAGGACTTCCGATTTCGACTGTGGATGGTAAACCGTTACTTATCCAACCTATGAATTATCAACCGAAAGTAGTCATAGGAGGAAATTATTACGGAAATGCAGGTAATGCCCCTTCGACTAACGAGAGTCTCAAAGTCTATGGAAGTACAACACTTGAAGGAAATCTGAGCATTGGCGTAAGTGGAAGTGATAAAAAGTTGTACTTGAACGGAAATGAAATCACTGGGGATAATGGTCATCCTGGTGGAGGAGAATACAGTATTTGTTTAGGTAGTGATAGTACTGTTACAGGTGATGGTAGCGTAGCAGTTGGCATTAATGATACAGTCGGTGGAGTACATAGTTTTGTAGTAGGAAAAAGTAACAATATTACATCAGATAATAGTGTTATACTTGGTAAGGAGAACAACGTTACAGGTGAGTCCTCGTTTACAGTAGGAAACTATAACATTATACTTAGTAGTGGTGGTATTGCGTTTGGTCGTAGTAACTATGTTACAGGCACATCGTCATTTGCAGTGGGAATCTCTAACGAAATAGTTAGTGCTTCTGGTAGTGCGCTTGGTGATAACAACACAATTGATGCAGCAAATAGTGCTACAATCGGAAGCGGGAACATGGTCTATGGGGTGAAAAGTTACGCCTTGGGATATCAAAACAGGGTTGATGGCAATAACGGTGTGGCAATCGGAAACGAAATTCCAGCCGTTTGGAATAACACAATTGTCTTAGGAGGTGCGGACCAAAACACGATAGTCACTGGTTCACTAAAAGTCGGTGATGAGCTACATCCTGATAAGGAAATGCAAAACCT
>BNWK01000378.1 GCA_025998775.1 Alphaproteobacteria bacterium
TAAAAATCAACGGATCTGACTCAACGGAGACAATCAAAAAACGCCTGATTTCTATCTCAACCAACGATGAAGCTGGATTCAAAAGCGATTCTTGCGAAATTGTCCTTGATGACTTCGACGATGCCATCGCATTGCCTCAATCTGGAGCGAAAATCGAAGTTTCTCTTGGTTATAAAGAAACCGGAATCATAAAAGTTGGCGATTATTTCCTGAAAGAAGTTACCGTCGAAGGCCCACGGCAAGTAATGCATATTCGAGCACACGCCATCAACAATTCTCTACGATCTCAAATATCAGAGTCTTTTGGCGGAACCATTGGTGAACTGGTGAATAAAATCGCTACATCTCAAGGACTCAAACCAGCTGTTGCGCAGGAGTTCGCCAATATCAAACTCGATAATATCGAGCAATTCGGCGAGAGCAGTTTGAATTTACTGACACGATTGGCAGGACAATACGGTGCAGTTGCAAAACCATCGAATGGATTTCTGGTGTTTGCGCCTGATATGTCGGCTTCGTCTGTTTCAGGACTCGCTTTGCCATCGCGTGCAATACATATAAGTGACGTTTCCAATTACAAATGCGAATTCCGCGAATGCGAAAGTTACGGATCTGTTGTCACAAAATGGTACGACAAGCAAAACGCCACATATCAAGAAGTGAAAGTTGGTGACGGAGAGCCTGTCTACGAGATTAAAGAGGTCGCAAACGACGAAGAATCAGCAAAAAAAGCAGCTGAAGCCAAATTAAAGCGCATTGAAAAAGAAAATCTCACGTTCAATTTCAGCACACGAGGAATGCCGGAATTATTCGCGGAATCAGCGATTGTTATCTCTGGTTTCAAAAAAAAGATTCCGATCAACTGGATAATCACACACGTTCAGCATTCGTTGAGTTCTAGTGGCTTTACAACCTCAATAACATGTTCAAACAAAATCGATAGGGAGAATTAATGTATTCAAGTAAATTTTTGAAGGCTTTTGAATATCTAATGTATCACGAGGGCGGCTACTCTAATAACTCAGCAGATGCTGGAGGTGAGACCAAATTTGGCATTTCCAAACGCAGCTATCCGCATTTGGACATAAAAAAACTGACTCAAGATCAGGCTCGGCAGATTTATTTCGTAGACTTCTGGTTGAAAGGAAAATACGAATCAATCAACGACGAACATGTCGCACTGAAAGTATTTGATCTAGCTGTAAATGTTGGAATTCCACAGGCGAACAAACTAATCCAGAGAGCACTACGATCCACTAGAATTTCAGTAACAGAAGATGGAATCATTGGGAAAATCACGCTTGCAGCCATAAACAACGCGGACAGTACAGACCTGCTCGCCGCTCTGAAATCCGAGGCTGCTGGATATTATCGATTGATTGCAAATATCAGTCCATCACAACAAACGTTTATTAATGGCTGGCTCAATCGTGCATATAGTTAAAGGGAGGAAAATCATGCTAAAA
>BNWK01000379.1 GCA_025998775.1 Alphaproteobacteria bacterium
TTCCAAACCATTCTATTTCTCGGAGAATTCATTCCTAAGCCCATCCATTTCTTCCTTTATCCTTCTTTCCCAACCCTCGTTCATCACAAGCATCTTCCCTTCCAACTCTTCCTTCATAGTTCGCATTTCCTCCTTCACTGCCTGTATACTCTCCTCGCAGTGATGCACAACCTGCGCTGTCCGATGCTCCACCTTCCTCTCGATCGTCTGCAGCATCTGCTCAAATTCTCCTCATGCGTCTCAATGTTCTCCGCTAAATACACAAATCCTTGTGCTCCTTTTTTCATCTCTGACAATATTTTGTCTGAAAAAAAAAAAATAAAACCCAATAGAAACAAAATTATATCTCTGACTGTGGAATTAGATCTGAACATTTAAAATCAAATACAGTACTTAATGAAAAGAATTGTACAGTACTTAATGAAAAGAACTGTTTACCAACCAAAAGACGATGGAGCCTGTTTATATAATCCAGCAGCGGCAGAGGTCAACGCTGTTTGTGCCTTATCGATGGCCATTTCTCCAGACTGCCTCCTAGGACAAGCTTGAATTAATCTTGTTCAACACGTGTAGCGACTGTTGGCGCAGGGATATGTGTTGCTGCCAGTTATCTTGTTTTACTGTTCTACACGGAGGTTGGATGACGTCCACAGTGTTTCAGGCGTTTATGGACACCGGTACGTACCCTCTGCGTTTAATATGGAATATCGATGAAACAGCGATAAGTTAATTTCCATGAAACTGCGTTTATTCTGTGATGGGTGATAAACATGTGTACTTTTATGATGGGATGATCGGCAAGCCGGTTGATCGCTGGTTTTGGTAGTGTGGCTTGTGGAACTAATTTCACTTTCGCTTGTATTTGCCTTCCTTTATTCTTCGCTATTCCCTCCCCTTTTCCTCTCCCACCGCCAGACACACACCTTCCGCCAGTTTTGATCTCCCATTTTCTCTTATTCCTTCTGTCAATAGAAGCAGGAGACACTTGACACGCCGGATCTGCAGTGACAGCTAAACGAGTCACACGCACAAATGGATAGCCGCGTGGTGCTTTCGTTGCTGCACCTCCATCACCAACAGGGAACAGCCGGCTATTACGAACAGCCGGCTAATCCGATTGGCTGCGGCAAGGGTTGCTTTGTTCACCCCAACCTTCCGTTGCAAGAAGACTCCGCCTCTGCCACGCCCACGACGTGATGAAGAAGAAGAAGAAGCAAGAGGCGCGGGAACAGGAGGAGGAGGAAGAGAAGAGGAAGGCCTCTCTGACCCGCCCTACCTCGGCCGCCACACCCACCGCCGGAATGAGCACGGTGAAGCGCGGCAAAAAGAACCTGTCCCTAAGCGCGCTCGACACCATGATCGGAGGACGGGCCCCAAGCACGTGTCCAGAGGATTCGTCGGAGACTGCCTCAGCTGCTGCTGCTTCTTCATCTTCTGCTGCTGCTGCTGCTGTTGTTGTGGACT
>BNWK01000380.1 GCA_025998775.1 Alphaproteobacteria bacterium
ATATATATATATATATATATATATATATATATATATCTGCTTTGTGCTTTATCTTATTACACCTGATGAACATACATATAATTTTATTTTCTTTTTTTCTCGAACAGGGAGGGGAGCATATTTGCAATGAAGTACAATGCGCTGGTCTGGTGTGCGAAGAAGCAGATGGAAAGTAAGGCAGAGATTTGGGGGTGGGAGGAATTGTAGAATAACTGCTTTTGAAAAAGGAAAAGAAAAAGGGGGGATGAAAGAAAAGGAAAGTAAGAGACGGAGAGAATTCAAAAAGAAAGAGAAAAAGTAAGAATTCGGGAGAGAGAGAGAGAGGGATGAAGTGAGTGAGTAAGTGGCTGAACGAGTGAGTGACTGATTGAAAGAGTATTTTATGCTTGTTTTCCTTTTCCTTTTTGCATGAGATGTAAATAAACAGAATTTATAAAAATTTGCACGTAGTATGAAATGTAACGGGAAAGGAAAGGTAGGAAAGCGTAATGGGGGAGAATAATAACGACGCGAAATTTTGACGGGCAACACACAAATAGGAGATAAGCGAGAAATGAATATCTACACACTTTTTAATACAAACACAGGATAGAAAGGTTCCTAATACCTACACACATATTCGTTTCAGATATTCAGAAACATCTACTATATCTAAATACATTCAAAACACCTGCCATATCTAAATACACTCAGAAACACCAAATACATTCAGAAACATCTGCCATATCTAAATACATTCAGAAACACCTGCCATATCTAAATACATTCATATCTAAATACAATTACAATGTTTTACATGAAACACTCACCCAAGACAGGAAAGGATAAGGAACGGTGGCAAATCGGAGTTAACTCCGATGCTTCGGCACATGGGTAGTTTCAATCAAACGCACACATCCTATACTCGCCAGACTTAAAACTTTTGCCACTGTGTGGCAGATTCGCCCTCCTTCCAAGACTTACCAATCTTCTTTTGATAGTAACCTCCTCCAAAGATCTTACCTCCCCCGAGGCCTGTACAGAAAGCACGGCATCCGCCCGCGCCAAACATAGAAAGAAGTCGCTGCAGACTGTTCACATCAAGTTGGATGGGTTCGTTGCCCGCCGGAGTCCTCTCCACGTGAAGGAAGCTCAGAGTATAGATACAACCGGCCTGGGATCATAGTCTACACGCGCGTGCGAGACCAAACCCCGCGGGAAAACCGTCTGGCTGGACTATCCGGATGGAGTACGGGCTTAAGAAAGCTGTGCTGTGCGTGTGTGGTTACAGCAGCCGGCGATCACGACGGGCAAGCTGTATGCATGTACAACTGGTCCATCCCCAACAGCGAACACCGAAGCGTCTGCGTGTGATTTGTAGATGCTTCTGCTTCTACATCGGCACCTGTTTTTTACTTCCGCTTATGCATCTTCATGCGGATGGAGACATAGAGAGGGAAGAGGAGAAGAGGCAGGAGAAGATG
>BNWK01000381.1 GCA_025998775.1 Alphaproteobacteria bacterium
GGGGGAAGGAGGGCAGCATTGCGGATGGGCGTGTGCCGTCCTTTGATTGCAGGCGCCGCTGCTCTCCCCCTAGTGGCTCGTGCATGCTCCCCGTGCTGGTCGTCGCACGGAGCATCGTGTCGATACTGCTAGAGGGAGCGACGGTTGACCGGGTCGATCGTGTGGTGCTACCCAGATGGAGCCTGCACGTGTGTGCATCCCGATGGAGAAGGCTGCTTAGAGAGTGGGTGTGTGTGTGTCTCGTGTGTGTGTGTATGTGTCTCGTGTGTGTGTATGTGTGTCGTGTGTGTGTGTGCGCGTGAGTGAGTGAGTTGTGTGTGTATTGTGTGTGCGTATGTGTGTGTTTGTGGGTGCTGTGTGATGCGTGTGCATAGAGTTTGAATAAAGGATTGAAGGCTTTATGTAGAAGGGGAGAGAGGGGTGGTGTTTGATGATGCAGAGATGAGTTGTGAACAGAGGATGTGATTAGAAGGGATTTTTCTTTTTTTGTCACTTCACCTCTTATGTGTGTGCACTCGTTTACTGTTTTTTTTTTTCAAATAAAATTATGCCAAGATTGTGTTTCAAGAAGTCAACAAACCCAGTTTAAAAAAAAAAGAAATGGAAATGTTGCGGAAATAAAAAAGAAAAGGTGAAATGAAGAGAAAAAGGCACATACACCCTTTGCTTTTTCATAAAATTCATCTAATTCATCTTTCTGTACTCAAATACTGTAGTGTGTCCCCAACACTTCGTTTCTACTTCTGTGCACGCCCTCACAACCTCTGCAACACAAAGAGAAGCAAAACTGGAATAAAACACACACATATAACACGAACAAAAAAGTGAGAAATAGGGCAGAAATGAAGAGAAAGGGTAAGAGAGGGCCAACAGACATGAGATGGACATAACAGCGATAAATGAGTGGAGAGAAGTGAATAACACAATGCATTTCATAAGGTTTCAAACCCAGAAACAGTCAAACTTTCTTTGAAATGCATCATACCCTCAGCAGATACAAGCCTTGTCTTTTGAAGTAGAAACACAGCCGAATATTCAAAGAAGTATGATCTGATTATTACAAACATGTTATTTAGGGTCCTAAGAATGGGAAAACAACTTTCATTTACACAGCCATTACCGCCTTGCTTCTCAAGTGTCGATAGAACTGAAGGGTGAGAAAGCATAAACAATAAAATAACAAACGATTTTTATCGATTGTGTAATAAAGCTTCGTTGATAATACCATTCCAGGGTCTAGGACGAATCTCAGAAAGGAATCTTTTCCACCAAAAGGGTTCATTTACAATGAATATCTATAAGAGAGACTAAAATCAAGATATCTAAAAAAATAATCCAAACTGCAATATTTTTCTTTCATTTTTCATGGGATGCAGGACATTGATACTCTTTTCAATATAAGACAACATACACACACACATCCACACGAAACACACACACACACCCACAAACACACACAT
>BNWK01000382.1 GCA_025998775.1 Alphaproteobacteria bacterium
CCAAAATTACATCCAGAAGTCTTGAAATGGTCAACTTATCTCTGTTGCTCTTATATCATTTTCAGCACGAAAATTTGCTGGAAATATTGCAGACTAAATTTTGCCAACTAATCAGTTAGAAGTCTCCAGAATTTAGGTGTATCCTTCGAACTTCTGTTAAAAATTTAGCTTCGTTAAATTGCATAATTCTTCTTCCTTTTTGATTGGATATTAAATAGATAAAAGCTTTAAGTATAACAAACAAAGACCGTATAACACAATCTTTATCATGGTTAATTTATAACATAGCTCCAAAAACAAAGTCAAGGCTTTTTAAAAAACACAATAAAATCAACGCACTAACTGCATTTTTTCAACTTGTAATGGGAAGGTCATATATTATTTTTCGGAATCTATATTAGCTGTGTCAATCATGTGTACCAATCGCCAACCAAGAGCCACGGTGAACCAGCGGTACGCAAGTATGATTCGCTAAAGTGCAGTTTCTTGCAACAAATCGGTTATTTTAGTTCTATCAAGCCTCAATGGCGTTTATCCTGAAATTCCACAGCTGTTCACAGTTTCTTCTCGTCCCACTCGCCAACCATCTCCATTCTCTAAAACTGTTTTGTCTACTGTGTATTTATCTCAAAAATATTTCGTGTTTTCAATGAATTATAGCGCGAACTTCTAAATTCTCCAGGTACGTGATTTTGGAGAATGGAGAGAGAATTTTAGGAGAAAAATCGTAAAATAGTCTGGATGTATACAATTTTGTCTTAATTTAAAGTGTATTCAAAACCGCAAGAGCATCTGCGACAGCGGCTGTAGCGATGTCATTGCCTTTAGTTAAAAATTAATATTTCGCATTTTGATAACCAAAATGGCGGAGGATGAGCCCCTCATTACGAACTTATTCTCCGTTTTTTTTGACGATTTTATCTAGGCATTCCAGTGGCCATTGTTTGTCTGTTAACTTTTTGGACGGTCGCTCTCTTCAAGTGTCCCCCATAACGAACTGGAGAATATCGGAAACGGCTGGCAAAATGAAAGTTGATTTGTGTTATTCAAAAATATCGCTCGATATCCATCCCAAAGTCCATCCACAAAAAATCATCAAAATTCTTGTCATTCTGGCTCTGGTTGTGCTATAATTAGATATGTGGCAGTGATACATGTTTTTGATAGGGGAACTGTATGAATTTTGAGACTAATTCGGGCTATGCGAATCCACTTGTGTATGTTGCATTCAAGCAATTGGTAGCTTTGGATGGAAAAGGCGGCGACTCCATAGCGATATCGTTGCTCAACTCGTTAGTGCCTGATTTTCAGTCCAATCCTCTCAAATCTTTGGAGTCAGCTACGCTGGATATTCCGATTATCGTAGATCACGGTATGCGTCCACTGCAAATGGATTTTCACGCCGTAAACAGTTGTGGAGAGCATCTGATCTTGGAATTACAACTACGAAG
>BNWK01000383.1 GCA_025998775.1 Alphaproteobacteria bacterium
GCTTCCTTGCTCTTTTACTTAATTGTTTCTCAGCTTCTGGTCCTTTGTATTCTAGAACATTAATTACACCATTTTCACTCACACATTCTACACCACCATAACCGTCAGGATAACCAAGAAAAAATTCTACTTTATCCTTTACAGGCATGTTATTCTCATCAACAATATTCAAATTGTTTATAACGAAATGTATCAATTGTGCTTGATTTAAAGGATTTCCCAAGTCCGGCATTCTTTTCTATAAAAGTAAAAAAATCATTTTTAAAATTATTTCTTTGGCACTTCAAGATTTATAAAAACCGGTCTTATGTTATCGTATTCCAAGTTTGTTCTCCTTACCATATTCTTAGTATTATTCAAATCTTCATCAAATGTTAATGAATTATTGGTGGCTTCTATGTGCTCAGGTTGTGGATAATCCTTGTCAAATACATTTCTAAATTTTCTTGCTTGCTGTCTCAAACTGTTATCTCTATCGCTGAGTGAGTATCTTTTACAATCACTTTCTGAAGTATTCATTTCTATAAAAATAAAAAAATGAATAAATGAATTTACTTATCTGTAGTGTAAGTCAGATATAACGGACCGTCTAATTTAAAGGACATACTACAAGTAGGTATATAATATTTGGTTTTTAGTAATTTCTCAAGTGTTGATGAAATCAGTGTATAATTTAGTCTCAACTTAATAATTGAATTATATAGTGAGCTTGTATACTTATCAGCATGAATTTTG
The DNA here is from genome assembly GCA_025998775.1 of Alphaproteobacteria bacterium. Lineage (GTDB taxonomy): Bacteria > Pseudomonadota > Alphaproteobacteria > UBA3830 > UBA3830 > BNWE01. Next base: position 736 of record BNWK01000383.1, read on the forward strand.
ATATCAACATTGTCATCATTTATGGCATCCTTTAATGTGTTGTATATATCTTCGAACTTTTTACCGTTATCAATATGTATTTTATCGTCATATAAACCTTCATGAACAATCGTGAACCATAATTGAAATCTTAAGGCTTCAGTCACTTCTATAAAAATAAAAAATGAAAAACAAAAAAATAAGAGTGAGTTTTTCTAAGATAAAAAATAAAAAAATAAAAGTAAAAATAAAAACAATAATGTTGATTTCAAAAAACATGAAAAGGAAACAAGGACATGCAGATGCACATGGAAAAAAAAAAGGAAAAAAAGGGGGAAAAAAGGACAGTAAGGAGGGTGTGTGTACAGAGGAAAGGATGAAAGGAATGAATGGGTGTGGAAACACACCACCCATGTCAAGCACGGTGATACAAGTCTGCAGGCAAAGGGAAAAAAGTGAAAAAGGACAGTATGGAGTGTGTGTATCTACAAAGGAATAAATGCGTGTTGAGCAGTCTGCAGTGCGGGGCGTGTGTTCAAAAGAAGGAAGGAAGACAGGAATGACATGCATGAGTGAAAGGAAGGGAAGGAAAAGATGGAAAGAATGAGGGGGGGAAGGCAAGATGGAAAGAAAGAAAACGAAAATGAAATGAAATGAATGAAAAAACAAAGAGTGAGGACGGAGCTTTGAGCGATTACCGAGACGGAGTGGTCAAGCAGCGGTAGCAGCAGAGTAA
>BNWK01000384.1 GCA_025998775.1 Alphaproteobacteria bacterium
GTAACTAATAAATTAAGATTAATTTTTCATTGTAACAATCATTGTTTATATTATCCAAAATGTTAAATCCAAAAGCGCTTTTATTAGGTAATGATATTTCATTTCTTTTCATTTTCTTTGAACTCTTTTTCATGTCTCAAGTTAAGTCTTTTCTCATAAATTTTTAGTTTTCTGATTCTTTCTTCTTCTGTTAAGTTATATATTAATTATTTAAGTCATATTGAGACTGCATTCAAATGCTTTAAATTTAATACTAAGAAGTGGTGAATGTGGCAAATTTACGTGCTCATCAATATTTCACTTGGTTATTTTTTCACAAAATAAATAATTCATTCTATGCTTTTATTTCCCTTTTTTATTGTTATTTTACATTCAGTGGAATCGGATGTTGTGGATTTGAGTAAAAATGATGCCCTAGAATTTTATAAGAATGGGTCATTCAGTCAGATTTTCTTTCGTTTGAAACTCAATCAATCCATTAAAAAACGCCATGGCATTTTGAACACATTGGAAGAAGTCACACTTCAAATCTTTGACTCTCCAACAGAGGAGCAAGCCAAATACTTCACAAATGATTTTGCTTCTCAAAATGGTTTCAACAAACTTCTTTCTCTTTTGCGAAGTTATTCTGGAGATAATACTGCAAGTAGTTGCATCGTTGTCATTTATTCTGCTTTCAGTATGTTTACTCGAGTAGATTCGGCCGTTGCAGTTGATGTGATCTCTGTTTTGTCTCAACTTATTTCTTCTTCAGATGAAAGTGAAAGATTTCGTGGGATTTTTGCATGTCACAAGCTTTCTGTAGATGTTAGTAATCGAGTTTGGGTTCGTAAAGATGTTTTGTGGATGATTCAATCTCTCTTCCACGATTCTTCTCAGCGAATTCAAACACTGACTTTGAAAACAATAAGAAATCTCCTTCTGGATTCTGACCAGTCCCTTAAGAGAAATTTAGTCTCATCACCTTCACTTATAGATTTCTTCATGGGGTTTCTGCCGCCGTCTTCTTCTGCATCTTCTTCTGCACATCGACATACTCCTAAATCCTCTTCACCTCCCTCTCCTCCTGTATCGTCTTCACCTAATACTCCTTCTCTTTCTCAGCCTCCTTCCTCTCCTTCTGTATCTTCCTCTTTCTCCTCCTCTGTCTCTCCCTCTGTCTGCACTCGGCTTTTTGTGCTGCTTCCTGCGCCCTCCGCCTTGTGCTGGTCTGTTGTGTGCATCGCGGCTGAGGTGGCGTTGGCCGTTACTCTAGCACTAAGCTTAAACGTAGACGTGAGCGCAGGCGCAGGCGCAGGCGCAGGCATAGGGGGTGGGTTATCACCTGTGCCTGTGCCTGTGCCTGTGCGTGTGGGTGTGGGTGTGGGTGTGGGTGTGGGTGTGGGTGTGCGTGTGTGGGCGTGTGTGGGTGTGTATTTATGTATGTGTGTGTGTGTGCATTATTATTAT
>BNWK01000385.1 GCA_025998775.1 Alphaproteobacteria bacterium
TAGTATCTGTCCCACCGTTTTCAAATCCTCCAAGAAATTCGCCACCTGTCGCTGTTACAGTCCCGCCGTTGACGGTGGTTGTGCATACAGCGACAGGTGGCGAATTTCTTGGAGGATTTGAAAACGGTGGGACAGATACTACACATACAGTCACCATCACAGGTGGGAGTATAAACGCCGTGAGCACTGGAACTCGTGTCTCATTTAAGAACAGCGACGGGGACAGTGTGTATCTCAATACCCTTACAGTTGGAAGCAGCAGTGTTGCAGTGGCGGGGGCAGCTGTTGTTGCGGCAGACATCGGCGGCGTCAGCTCTTATGGCGTGCATGGAGTTGTTACTGATAGCGCAGGGAAAGTGTATTTCTATCTGCCCTCGAGTTTGGGTACCCGGGAAGAGGAAGTAGCACTGACCATATGTGGGGAGTGGAAATACTGCGGACGATACGTTCGCCAGGCGATCAACACCGGCGGGCGTGTGCTGGAACAGTGCGGTGAGAGTGTAGACGTGAGATGCGCAGACCGTGTGTCGACGAGATGGTGTGTGTATGTGTATGTGTATGTGTATGTGTATGTGTATGTGTATGTGTATGTGAATGGATGGGAATGGAGTGGAATCTGTGGATGAATCTGTGCCTGTGCACAGACCTGTCTGAACGTATATGTTAATCATATATGGCAGGTGTGTATATGTGTGCATGCATTTTTTCTCCATTGTTTTTTAGTAATGTGGAGCGTAGGGTAATGTGATATGTGCAGTGTCTTCTTTTTCGCACTTGTATGTGTGTGTGTGTGTGGTGTGTGTGAGTGTGTTGTGGTGTGTGTGTTCATGTGGTGTGTTCGTTCGGGTATGTTTTGTCTGTTCTGTGTCCTTCTACTTCATACTTGTGTACAAGCACTTTACACAATGTGCATGTGTGTGTGTATGTGCATGTTTGCATGTGTGTCTGTCTTTGTGGGTCCACGTGCGTGCATACATGCTTGCATACATATATATATGTGTGTGTAGATACCTGTGTGTGTGTTGTGTATGTTTTCTTTTTCCACTTGCTCTTCAGCAAGACCTGGCCGTGCGGAACGGACACGTGCTTCCTCCTAAAAAACGGAAGCTGCGGCGCTGCATGCCCCTTCACAGATACACAGGGCGTTTGCGATACATGCACGCTGAGGGATCCAAGAGGGTGTCCTTTTCTTTGTTTTTTGTTGTGTGTGGTGTAGAGCAAATGATAATGTGATGTGTGTGTGTGTGTTTCTTTCTGGGAATATATCTCTCCTTCTGATTATTATTCTCTCTCTCTCCCCCAGATGTGTCTGAAAGGGAACGGGTTTGTGCATGTCTCGGTCGCATACCTAGACCAGACAGCCTTCGTCCTCAACAGCACCGTGCGTCAAAACATCCGGTGCGTGTGTGTTGTGTGTGGTGTGTGTGTTGTGTGTGTTGTGTATATTGT
>BNWK01000386.1 GCA_025998775.1 Alphaproteobacteria bacterium
TGCTAAAAAAATGATAAATAATTAGAAGCTATTGGAACCTGTGTGGATTTGTCCTTTTCATTGAAACAATCTGAAAGTCCACACTCATAACACTGGGCTCACCAAGAAACAACAAGCAACAACTATCTTTCTCCTCGATATTTTGATTTGTCAAAACCTAAGCAATATGTTAATCAAAATAAGTACCATATGAATGCCATAATCCTAAAAGCAAACGAAAATACCCTGAAAAAAAAAGCATGGAAATATAAAACAATGCATATAAATATGAAACCTGAAGGGTTAGATTTTTATAATAATCTCTATGAGTCAGCCAACATATGTTTTAAGTGAGATTTCAATACAACAATGTCAAAAAAAAAAACTTTTACAGAATTTTTTTTTTCTGCATGTTTTTCTACGATCAGAAAGCATGAAAAATAAAAATCACCAAACAAAACTAAAAACCCAAGACTTTATAAATTAAGCAAGATATGGAAATATAGAACACGATCCAGCAAATTATGTTTATCCTCAAAGCAACTGTACACAATGAAGTTGTTGATGTATAACCTCAAACGCTTTCCCCACATTTTTAATGAATTCTGGAGTGACCAGATGTGTGAGTGAGCATGTCAAAAAGACCAGGAGACGTGATAACCAAAAATTTTAAAAAAATTTCAAAGTAAAAATTTCAAAGTAAAATTAAGTGTGGGGATTTAAGAATTATTTGTCAAAAATCATGTTGGGGACGACATTCAGAATTTTTGCAAAACTTGTTTTTCAGGTTTTAGTCTTTGATATTTCCCCTTTTTTTTTAATGTTTCAAATTGGAGTGATGTTAGATTTGCGCTGTTTTTTTGTGTGTAAATGGTGTGAACGTATATAAAAAACTCTTGCGTACATATTCCATTCAATTTGCTTTTTTGACTGAAACTTATTTTTTAGCTTGAGTTAACATCTGCTACACAGTTTTTTGCCTTTTTGTGTATGTGTGTTGTTGTGCACCCCTACACCTTACACCATCCTTCGTTCTGCTTTATTCTGTCTTGCTTTTGTTTGACTTTTAACATACTTCTCTCTTTTGCATGCAATATCATGGGTTTTTGTGTGTGTAGGGCTGGAAATCAGCAGTCCTTCCGAGGTTGGGTGCAGCGAAAAGAGGCTCACAGAAAAAGAAGGGAAAGGCAAAGACAAACCAAAAAAAAGCACTGCCTTTGCCTCCTTTTTCTTCTTCCTCTTCTTCGTCCTCTCCATCTTTGGATCGTTCCCCCTCCTCCTCTCCATCCCACAACTCACCAAGAAACAACAAGCAACAACTATCTTTCTCCTCAATATTTTGATTTGTCAAAACCCAAGCGATATGTTAATCAATATAAGTACCATATAAATGCCAAAATCCTAAAAGCAAACGAAAATACCCTGAAAAAAAAAGGCATGTAATATAAAACAAGGGTTAGATT
>BNWK01000387.1 GCA_025998775.1 Alphaproteobacteria bacterium
TGATGTACAACGAGACAGAAGGCTGCTACCAATATTCTTGACTGCGTCGGGAATGATCGGAGGTGTTACCAGTGATGTGCATTCAGACAGAAAGCAACTACCAATATACGTGACTTAGATGTGAATGATCGTATGTGTTGTTAGTGATGTGCAGCCATACAGAAAGTAATTACCAATGTTCGTGACTGAGTTCGGAATTGTCGGAGGTGTTGAGAGCGATGTGCAGTTAGACAAAAAGAAATTGCCAATGCTCGTGATTGAGTTCGGAATTGTTGGAGGTGTTGTGAGTGATACGCAGCCATGCAAAAAGTAATCATCAATGTTTGTGACTGAGTTCGGAATTGTTGGAGGTGTTGTGAGCGATGTGCAATTATACAAAAAGCAATTGCCAATGTTGGTGAGTGAGTTCGGAATTGTCGGAGGTGTTGTGAGTGATATGCAGCCACGCAAAAAGTAATTGCCAATGTTCGTGACTGAGTTGGGAATTGTCGGAGGTGTTGTGAGCGACGTGCAGCCAAACAAAAAGTAATCATCAATGTTCGTGATTGAGTCGGGAATTGTTGGAGGTGTTGTGAGGGACGTGCAGCAATGCAAGAAGTAATCACCAATGTTTATGATTGAGTTGGGAATCATCGGAGGTGTAGTGATTGACTTGCAATGACACAGGAAGCTCCAGCTAGTGCTTTGGACTGAGCTAGGAATTGTCGGAGGTGTTGCAAGTGACGTGCAGCCATCCAGAAAATAATTGCCAATACTTACAACTGAGTTGGGAATTGTCGGAAGTGTTGTCAGTGACGCGCAGCAAAATAAAAAGTAACTGCCAATCCGTGTGATTGAGCTGGGAATCGTCGTAAGTGTTGTCAGTGACGCGCAGCAAAATAAAAAGTGATTGTCTATGCTTTTCAATGACCACATTTGAAATTCAAACTTAATTATCTCCCCTTTTCTTATCTTCAGGACGTCATTGTTATTCATGTTATCACATAATTCTAACACATAAATCGAATGTCCCTTACATACCCTTGATATCTCATCATCACGCTTTCCAAAACCGATTTTACCATTTTTTAAAACAAATTTGAATGAGTAATTGTCTTTTTTAGATGCCTCAAACAGATAATGTTCTCTCCAACGATATGTTTCATCACACAACCCAATAATAACCTTTATTTTTTGCTTCCTATCAATGCTACAATAATGCAATAATCGTAGGATTACGTCCCGCTTCATATCCAAAAAGCAAAAGTCAAACGTTTTTAGGCTAAAAATTTCAGCTTAAAGCTGGTCTTAGTTAAATTGGTAACATTGGTCTTAGTTAAACAAAAAAGTGCGTTTGGTGAAGGGATCATTATTTATCAATCTGAAGGTAGGAAATTGTAGCTAAATCAATTGTCTTTTTTTTCATTCAACTGTTCTGCTTTATGAGTCCGCCAAAAAGAATA
>BNWK01000388.1 GCA_025998775.1 Alphaproteobacteria bacterium
TTTCTCTTTTGCTGTCACTTCTAGCCTCCGATAGTAAAACGTATTAATTCTACCTCTTTCTAGCAAAATTGTTTACCCCTCTCTTCTCATATCTAAAATATTTAAAAAATTTTATGAAACGCCCGTGCACGTCAACGGCCATGAAATTGAGTTGGCTCATTCTCTGCGAGTCCGGTTCGATAACGAAATTGATACCGAAACAATAGAGTCGGATCCATACGTTTTCGAGCCGAATGCACAGGGAGTCATGACCGTTCAGCTGAATCATTTTCCTCTGGCTTCCGTAACTTCGGTGGATGTGACGGCTCAGAAGACAGTGAATCTTACTCATGGAAGTTATAGCGGCGCGCTTGATCCGATTCCTTCGACTTCAGTGCTTGAAATTATACTGATAAAACAAGGTGGTACCGTTTACACAAAAAGCACAGATTACAAATTAACGTCTGGCCAGGTCGATTGGTCTCCGGCTGGGGCTGAGCCTGCGCCTGGAAGTACTTACGAAATTACATACAGGCATCGAGCAAGAGTTGAGCCGACAAATATAACCGACACTGGCTTTGATATTTCAGGCGCTGTCGATGGCACCATGGTTCTCATAACGTACAGCTGGAAAATGCCGCGTTACGATTTAATCACGATTGACAACAAGGGAATTGTGCGACGCATAAAAGGTCTTGCGCATGCCTGGACTCAGTCAATTCCAAAGGCTCCAAACGGACAGTTGATCCTGGCGCAGGTTTTTCAAAATTGGACAAATAATCAAAAACCAAAGGTTACAAACACTGCGGTTCGGGTTACGCCGATGGAGGATATCGAAACGCTAAAAAAAATGGTTTTGAATCTCTATTATTTAATGTCGCAAGAACGTCTGAAAAATGACGCAAATGCCAGTGATCCGAGTACGAAAAAGGGAATTTTTGTCGATCCATTTTTCGACGACGACATGCGCGATCAGGGAATTTCTCAAACCGGAGCGATTGTCGATAAATGTCTGACTTTGCCTGTTCATTCAGAAGTCCGTGATCTCGCCAAAGATCAAAAAGTGTACATGCTGCCGTATGTGCTGGAGCCAATCATATCGCAGGAGTTGCAAACGGGTAGTATGAAAATCAATCCATATTGCGCATTTGATCCGATTCCGGCAGATCTACACGTTACGCTAAACATCGATCACTGGACAGAGGTTGAAACGCAGTGGTTGAGCCCTATTACAGAGAGATTTAGCAAAGTTATATTGAGAGGTCCAACGACTACAACTACTAGTACGCAAACTTTAGTCTCAAACACGAGCAAAAACGCTGAGTTTATGCGGCAAATACCACAAAAATTCAAAGTCGAGGGGCTGAAGCCAGGCGAGCAAATTACAACCATAGAGTTTGATGGCATTCCGGTAAATGTAGGAGAAAATTAATGGCAGTAGAGGCTAATAATCAAGGAGTT
>BNWK01000389.1 GCA_025998775.1 Alphaproteobacteria bacterium
CGAGTATAAACACGAACAGCCACACACACACACACGGCCAGCGAGAGGGTCAGAGTGGCAGACACAGCCAGCACAGGCAGCACAACAGTGTGAATGCGAATGTGAGTGTGAATGCAAATAGTAATGCGATTGTGAATGTGAATTCAAATGCAAATGGAAGCGGAAGCGGAAGCGGAAGCGGAAGCGGAAGCGGAAGCGGAAGGGACACAGGCAGTATGCCCAGCAGTCTGAGTCTGAGGGACAGCGCGCCCAACAGTCTGAGGGAGAGTAACACCCGTGGTTCCCTGCACAACAGTCTGCGCGACAGCTGCAATGGACGAGACAGTGTCTGCACCAGTGGACGAGACAGTATTTGCAGCAGCCTGCGTGAGAGTCAGCACACGCTCACATCACGCTCGGATAAGAAGTCCAGCCACTCCAACCGCTCACACACCTCGCGTCGTTCTTCACATCGTTCTTCGCATCGTTCTTCGCGTCGTTCCTCGCATCGTTCTTCGCATCGTTCCTCGCATCGTTCCTCTCGTTATTCAGACAGGCTACGTCACACCAATCATCATCATTCACATCACTCTCGCCGCTCTCGCCGCTCTCGTCACTCCCGTCACTCACATACACGTACACGCACACGGTCTCGGTCTCGCTCACGCTCCAGCTCACACTCACGCTCACGGTCTCACTCTCACTCTCATTCTCACTCTCACTCTTACTCCCGTTCGCACCACTCCCACTCCCGCCGTCATCATCACGACACCGGTCGCTCACAGCACACTCTGCGCACATCCACACACACACTCACCCCCACACCCATACCCACACCCACAAAAACCCCCAAATCCACGTTCACGTCAACACACAAGCACACACACGCACACGCACACGCGCACACGCCAATACTGCCTGTGGCTATCAGTCCGCTGGCACAGTTGACGCCGCTGCCTGTCTCTGTCCCCGCTCCTACCGCTGTACCTGTCCTTGTGGCTGCCTCTGTCCCTGCCTCGGTGCCTGCCCCAGCCACTGTCTCTTTCCCTGTTCCCGTGCTTGTGCCTGTGCTTGGTTTTGCGCGTGATGACGAGAAGGTATGGGTCGAGAGCGGGAGTAGTAGTGGGAGTGATAGTGATTGTAGTGTTCGTAGTGGCAGCAGTGGGAGTAGCGGTGGCAGTGCAAGTAACGAGAAACAGACTGTGCTGTCTGTGCCAGGCATTGAAGTTGTGGCTTCCTCCTCGTTCTCCTCATCATCATCTTCATCTACTCCTGTGTCCCCTTCCTCCGCTTCTCAAAGAGATGAAAAAGAGAGAGACAGTAAAAGAGGTAAAAAGGTGAAAGGGAAAAACGATGTTTTTTCTTCGTCTTCATCTTCATCTTCATCGTCCACATCCACGTATCTTCTTCCTCTCTCCCCTGCCAACCCGAGCCTGGTAATGAGTGATTCCCCCAC
>BNWK01000390.1 GCA_025998775.1 Alphaproteobacteria bacterium
TCTCCAAAATAATCTAAAAACGAATCCTTAATATCGACTTCCATAACAACAATCCTTCAATTACTTGCATAGATTGTTAACCATTTCTTCTTATTCTCATACTAAAATTTTTCATGAGGCCGCCCTGTTTCGGGTGACCATATCTCTTGTTGTGCGAAAAAATTTCGGTTACTATGGCACTTTAGAGAATCGTCGCAATGATCGATACGGCTGCACATATTTTTCTGAAATTTGGACATGTAGATGTGATTCTTGCGATTATTATCTGCGGAATCTTATTTCATAGGCGTGATTATTATGGGACGGCGGCATGTTTTGTCTGTTTCGTTATGATTTTCAATAAACTTCTGAAAGATTTCTTTAAAGTTCCACTGTTTCCGCATCTTGGTAACGGCTATGCTTTTCCCAGCGGTCATATGCATGCAGCCGCAGCTTTCTACGGATATATTTGCTATAAAACAAGCGATTATAAAATAAAAATAGCCATCATAATACTTTTGGGCTGCATTGGTTTTTCATTGGTGCATTGTCATTTCCACGATTGGTTCGACGTTGGTGGAGCGCTATTATTTGCAGCGCTTGAAATATCGTTATTGCATTTTCTGAAAAATAGATTCGGTCTGAAATTTATTGCAATCATTGCGGTATTTTTATCATGCATAAACGTTAGTGTTCTGTACTTTTTCTACGAAGCTCCATCGCATGTTTGGTATGCATTCTGCCTGTTAATTGGCTTTACAGCTTTTATGAAAATTTGCGATAGATCAAAGGCAGCTTAACAAAATTTAAAATACAAAGCTTTTTTGAATAAGATATTTGTTTCTTTGTTGAAATGTAATTATATATAGTTTTAAACTAAATAAATTATCGTTTTTTAACAATAGAGAATAAAAAATGAAGAAAATACTATATACAACTGCAGTAACAACGATTCTTAATTTAACTGCAATGATTCCCATTGATACGCAGCATATAATGCAGCCAATAGCAAAAATGCCCTTATGCTCTGTTTCACCATCGGGAACTCCATTGTTATCGATAACTCCCACTGCAACACCTTCTATCATTCCATTATTGCAGGAAGTGTAGACAAATCGCCATTTCAGGAATTAAGTGCATCATTTCGCGGAATCTTAACATGTGCCAAGAAGACCTCGAATGGTGTCTTAAAGTTTAGCACTTTTCACTTCGTGATCTACGATTCGCGGTCGATTGTTAATTTTATCTTCGAGAGTAGAGAAGCTCATTACCCCAAATTCCCTGAAATTAACCTCCACAGCATTTAAATTTTAGATGAAATGGCTGGGAAATGAGAGAAGAAAGTGTTATCTTTGGTGGTAGTTAATAACTACCACTAGGGAGTATATTTTATGTCGTTACATATTAAAACGATCGGTGGCCGCAAGTATGTTTACGATGTTAAATCGTATCGAG
>BNWK01000391.1 GCA_025998775.1 Alphaproteobacteria bacterium
ATGTCCGCCGGAAGAAAATATTTCTGGCCTACGGGAAGGTCTGGATCTGTTTTCGTTCCCACAAACAACCCAAGTTCACGAATCGTATGATCACTGGCATCCTCAAAATCATATGTTGTTTCAATGTAAAGGTTATTGGTTGGCTCTTCGCTGGCAGAAAATCGTCCAGTCGGAGTTACCAACTCGCCATCATCGTCACCAACACAAAATACAACCCCATCGACAATGCGCCGTCCAACTTCACTCTTTAGAGTTGTTTGCATCGGATCTTCGGAACCAATTGAATCATCTGAATCTGTGTCACCTTGCCCCCAGGCTATGTGAATCACCTGATCTTTCACGCTCTGCGCAATCGCCGCTCGTCCTGATTGTGTTAATATCGCCATTCGAAAATCCCAAACATGCCAACATTATGTATATTTGAGATTCGAAAATATTTTGTTCGCAGAATTTTAAAAATATTTTTTGTGAGCTAATTTTTCTATGTTGCATATTGCAATTGCACACTGCTGCACGCGCATTTTGAACCGCTGCACCATATAAAATTTTGTCAGTTCAGGTGGATGGAAGCTCTGAATTTAGAAGCGAATTTGAAAAAGCCTGTGAAGAATTGCATGTTCTGCTTATCGTTTTACCGCCAGCAAGTCCAAAACATAACGGCGGTGTCGAAAGATCAAATCGCGCACTACAAGAAAAGTTCTACGCTCACGACAATGTTAACGTAACCTCAATCGAAGATATGCAACCAGAACTTCAAAAAGCCGTCCAAAAATATATCGAACACCAACCACATTATAGCTTGAAAGAAACGGCATCAACGCAGTATATTTCAACCTTTACATCCGAATCAACTTTGAATTTTTCCGAGGGGAACTCCATTTACTTTTCAACCGCTTGCTTGATTTTCAGCATCGAGCATGGCACATCAGCAAACACACCGCTTAGGAAACTCAGTTCTTCTTCTGTTAATTCATCTTTTTCAAGTCGGACGCTATGCTGAATATACGTGACGCCGTTCACTTGCAATATTTTATGACCAAAGAACAGTTGTCCAACACCCGGAACATCTGTCATATCGCAGTAGGATGCGTTTTCTATAACCTCTGTCAGTACAAACGGCATTTCAGGCATATTCTTTAGCTTCATTCTGCCCATAGTCCCTGTCTTGATTTCTCCTTCAAAGACAATGTTCTCCAAATCTTCTTCCCAGATAGGTCGATTATCTGAGTCTGCGTAGTAAGGCCAAATGGACTCCTTTGTGGCATTTACCGCGATTTTGCATTGCAACTCCATTAGCTTTCCTCATAAATAAGTGTACATGGTAAACCGGAAAGCAGATTCTGTCAATCGCAAAGTCGGCGTTTCAATCAATCGACTAAAGATACTAGACGATGATGTTGACCCATCCAAGGTAAATACATAAA
>BNWK01000392.1 GCA_025998775.1 Alphaproteobacteria bacterium
GAGCAGCATTCATTACAGCAGCAGCAGCAGCTACTTGCAGTGGCAGTGGCAGTAGCACTGGCGGTGGAGGAGGCAGTGGCAGTGGCAGTAGCAGTAGCAGCAGCAGTGGCAGTGGCAGCAGCAGTGGCAGTGGCAGTGGCAGTGGCAGTAGCAGTGGCAGTGGCAGTGGAGGAGGAGGAGGAAGAGGAGCACCCATTGCTAGGCCAGACCGTCCCTCCCTGCGCGAGTTGGTTTTCGGTGATCCGGACGAAGGCATCGTGTGGCCCGCAGAATGTCATCACGCTGCTTAAAACACGTGCATTCATCTCACGTATCATTTGATATTCCTGTGAGATACAATATCAATATGGAAGGGACGCAAAATTAAACCAATCGAAGAATACTGGCATCAATCTCACTCCAGAACAAATCCAAGTTGTACTTAAAATCACACAAAAAGAAAACTGTGCCTAAGTCTGATAAGAAGTCTGAGAACAGATTCATTACGCTGATAACAAGTCTGATCGATGGAGTTTTACCTTTTCCTCCTTCCTCTCACCAACTCTTCTTCAGATATGTGTAGGAGACGAAGACCTTGGGGTTGAAATGGAGGTTGAAAAGCATGATGAAAGAATGAATGAAGCGAAACAGAGGAGGGGCGGAAGACGAGACAGGCGACGACTGCGACTATGGTGATGTGGAAAGGAACAGTGCGCATGGGGGCAACCTAGTGAGAGAGGACAAAGAGTATGCAGAGGATGAGCATGACAGCATGGCGTATAATGAGTATGGAGGGGATGAGCATGACAGCATGGCGTATAATGAGTATGGAGGGGATGAGCATGACAGCATGGCGTATAATGAGTATGCAGAGGATGTTGGCAAAGTGGAGGAGGCTATTTATACAGAGGGAAATGGGGAAGTGGAAGAGGATCGTGAAGCTGGGGGTGGTTGTAAAGTTGGAAAAGTTAGCAACATAGTAAAGGCAAGTGGATATTCGCCAGATGAGGTTTAAAAAGCTTGTTCCGTTGGCACTCGTAATCTTCAAGTAGGCTACCTATGCGTAACAGCAAGGGACAGTAACAAGTGACAGTAATGGAGATAGTGACGCAAGGGAGACGAGTAGATGGCGTGGGCGCGGGCGGAATCAAAGCACACAGTGGAGGTGGAGGTGGAGGTGTAGTTATGAGAATGGTGTCAAAAATTTGGCACTCTTTATGTTAAATTCCACAGAAATTTGGCATTCCCTCAATTTTTGGCAGTAGAGTGCCAATTTCTTTTTGAAATTTTGGCATGAAGGGAGGGGGGAAGAAGTTCAAAACCCCATGACATGTATTTTTTCTTTTTCTTTTTCTTTTTTTTTTTGAAAAAAATTTTTTGATTTCTTTCTAAAATCTGCAATTAATTTTTTTTCATTTAAAAGAAATAAAAAAAAAAAAAAA
>BNWK01000393.1 GCA_025998775.1 Alphaproteobacteria bacterium
ATGTTTTTTTTTCGTTTTTTTTCAATTTTTATTATCCCCAGAGCGTAAAAAGTCCGATTTTGCAAATGAGACATTTAGAGTGCCCTCCTTCATGGAACTGATTTCACTTCTTCTATGTAATCATATTATGAACGATAGCTATACAAACTGATCGAAATTGTTGCTGTAATCAGTTTATCTCTCCTAAAAAATAGTGTTTGTGTTAAATTTTCATTTTGACATGCATTTGACGTTTTTCTTTGTAATACTCAATTTTTGTCTCAAACTGAAAAACTATTCATTACTTGCGTCTTGTGCGAAAAGAGACTTTACTTTTAAACATCTTGTTTTTGGTGTATTTTTTTAGGAGTTTATTGAATGCAACTATTTCTTATGAAGAGATTGATTACTGAGATTCATTTATGACCTCTGAAATTACTATAGCAAAACAACAGTGACCTATTGCAAAAAATCTTTGTTAATTTCTTTGGCTGTTTTCACATCCTTCAGTCATGTTGATTACTTGAGAACCAGTGAATTGACAGTATGCATTTGAAGTAGTTTTCCCCTTCATCATCATTGGAGCCCTAAATAACATGTTTCTAAATATTCTGTTGTGATATTTTCAGCAGTTTACAACAAATGGTATGTGAATGTTTGAGTGTTCCTGTGTTTGAAACGATATGAAATAGATTGTTATTCACTTCTCTTCTCTCACTGTTCTGTGCATTTCAGCTTCATTTGCGTCTCTTTACCCTTTCTCTTCATTTGAGACCTATTTCTCACTCAGTCTTTATATTTTTTTTATGTTTCATTGAAGATCGTGGGTGTGTGCAGAAGTGGAAATGGAGTGTTGGGGACACGCATCCAGTGCCGTAAAAATGAACAGATGTGTGCTTTTTTTGTTTTTTACTTCATTTCACATTTTCTTTACTTCATTATTCACAATTATTTCTTTTCTTTTCTTTTTTATCTGGGTCTCATGTTCCAAAATAACAATGTGGAGAGAGAGGAAATGAGTGAATACAGAAAAAAAAAAGTGAAGTGACAAAAAAAACAGAAAAAAAATTCTTCCAAATACCAATCTCAGACACCATTTACCCTCCCTCTCCTACTTCTGCCAGACTCCCACACACACACACTCCCCACACTGCACCCTTCTTTCACACCATCCATCTTGTTTTTGTCAGACATCATCTCCCACACCTCCTTTTTCAACAACACACACTCACACCCACCACCGTTGTTGCTCCCCCCAACACACCCTTCCTCTCACTCGCCTTTACCTGTCATGCAATACCATTGGGAACCTGAACTGTGCAAGGACTTGAACGGCGAAGTCGGGCTGGTGACGGGGTGTGGATTTCCGCGGCCTGCAATACACACAACGCTGCCCTCCTTCTCCCTCCGCCTGTGTGGTCACCCACCCTCACATACAC
>BNWK01000394.1 GCA_025998775.1 Alphaproteobacteria bacterium
GAACTACACACTCGGATCTACAAAAGAAATGATAATTGCTTTCCATTCCATGATGGCTGTTGTTTTCCGGATGCCTGCTGCAGGCGGGCGTGCTTCCGACTGGATACAGAAATACATAGTAAAGCAAACAACAAAGTATGTAGAGACGTAAAACAATCTGTGCTTTATCATAGGCAATGGTGGATCTCTTATTTGATAGCCTTCTTGTGGTCTAAACTCTTTTTCGATGTCTGCGAAGATTTTCTTCTCTTCCATTTCTTAATGCTTAAAAAGACTAATTCCATGTACCCACACGTGTCGGTGGAACTATTTTCCAATTTCTTTCTATGTTCATCGCTTTGCTTTTTGGTTTCGTTCTTTCTCTATAATCTTTCCTGTATTTTTCGAAGACTGTAGTGTGTGGTACATACGTTATTGGACGATTTCTTTCCAAGGCCTTTCCCAACTTTTCTGTTTGGTCGTGTGTTAGTTTATTGAATAGCTTCGTTGACATCTCTTCCTATTTAGGATTAAGAAAAATCCGATCCGCAATTTATTATTATGTGCGTGAATGGTTAAATCAAAAATAAATAAATAATTATATTAAATACTTCAAAAAAACTAAATATATCAAGGTTTATGCCTCTACTACTTCCACAGTTCCCCATTTATGGAAGGGGTATGGCTCTTCCTCCGCAACAGGAACGGGGCTGGGAATGATCTCGGGCGGAGGCATGGCTGCAGGCGTGTCTTCAACAACGACCGGCACAGCAGGATCAGCAGGAGTGACGGGACGAGCATGGTGCCATTTCCGCAATGCAAAGGATAGTAGCAAGGACAGCAAACACGCTGAGTGCAATCGTAGTCCAGAACCACCCTGACCTCTCAAAGTGGAAGCCGTACATATTCACGATGTACTCTATTTGGGAGTAGTAGTAATCAAAGTATTCCGGTATTTCGTCTTCTTCCGAAGAGGAATTATAGGACTCGGACTCAATCTCCAGTTCCTTGGGTGCAGGCTCAGGCTCAGGCTCTGGATCATTTTGCTCTTCTTCAGCCAACATTTCCACTTCAGCCACTTCCTCCTCCTCTGCTTCTTCCTTGGTTTCTGCTTCTTCCCAATCTTCCTCTTCCTCTTCCTCTTCTTCAGATTCCTCTTCCTCTTCCTCCTCCTCTTCCTCTTCCCGCTCCTGTTCCTGGTCCTCTTCTTCCTCCTGTTCCAGCGCCTCCTCCTCTTCTAGCTCCTCTCGCTCCAGTTCCTGCTCCTGTTCCTGTTCCTGTTCCTGCACCTGTTCCTCCTATTCCACCAGTTCCTGTTCCTCGCCCTCCTCCTGCGCATGGGGGCAGTCGCGAGAGGCATGATGTGGGATAGGAGACAAACACAGTGGATTATTGATATTCTCATCTGAGTACATTTTTTTTTAGGCTTATGTCGATA